>NZ_JAOECN010000004.1:0-278371 GCF_029836855.1 Pseudomonas sp. GD04058 | reverse complement strand
GCCCCTGCCTGCGCCGGGGTGGAACTCAGAAAGCGAAGCAGGAACAGCCGAACGCGCCCCAGAAGCCCTGGAAATCGCTGACCGGCACATTGGACAGGCGCGCCCGTTCATGGGTATGCGCATGCACCGCGCACGGCCCGCTGCACTGGTGCACCTGGGCCTGCAACGGCGAGGCCGGGCGCCAGTGCCCCGGGACCTTGACCACCGGCGACCAGTCCGGCAGCACCGGGATGTCCTTCGGCCCCTGCCCGTCGAACTCGCCCGCGCCATAGACCACCTTGCCGCCGACCACGGTCAGCAGCGACTCGATCCACTTGATCGCCTCTTCCTCGACGCTGAAGAAGTCGGCGCTGAGCACTGCCACGTCGGCCAGTTGGCCGACCTTGATCTGGCCCTTCTTGCCCTGCTCGGAAGAGAACCAGGCGCTGCCATGGGTAAACAGCTCCAGCGCGGTGGAACGCGGCAGGCCTTCCTGGTGCAGGGCCAGGCCGCCGACGGTACGGCCGCTGACCATCCAGTACAGCGAGGTCCACGGGTTGTAGCTGGACACCCGGGTCGCGTCGGTCCCGGCCCCCACCGGCACGCCTTCGGCCAGCATGCGCTTGAT
Organism: Pseudomonas sp. GD04058; assembly: GCF_029836855.1. Classification (NCBI taxonomy): domain Bacteria; kingdom Pseudomonadati; phylum Pseudomonadota; class Gammaproteobacteria; order Pseudomonadales; family Pseudomonadaceae; genus Pseudomonas; species Pseudomonas sp. GD04058. The sequence continues at coordinate 277,764 of NZ_JAOECN010000004.1, read as the reverse complement.
CGGCGGCGTGGCTTCGGCGGCCTTGGCACCGTAGCGATCGACGAAGTATTCGCCCTGGAAAGCCATGCGGTCCTGGATCGCGATACCGCCGCCCAGCGCCCGCACCCGCTCGATATTGCGCGGGGTGATGGTCTCGGCATGATCGAAGAACCAGGGCAGGCCGTTGAACGGAATGTCGCGGTTCACTTTCTCGAACACGTCGAGCATGCGGCTGATGGACTCGTCATAGGTGGCGTGCAGGCGGAACGGCCAGCGCTGCTCGACCAGATGGCGCACCACCGGCTCCAGGTCCTGCTCCATGGACGGCGCCAGGTCCGGGCGTGGTTCGAGGAAGTCCTCGAAGTCGGCAGCGGAGAACACCAGCATCTCGCCGGCACCGTTGTGCCGCAGCATGTCGTCGCCCTGGTGCAGCTTGACGCTGCCGGTCCAGTTCTTGAAGTCGGCCAGCTCCTCCTTGGGCTTCTGGGTGAACAGGTTGTAGGCGATACGCACCGTCAACTGGTCTTCCTTGGCCAGGTGCTCGATCACCTCGTAGTCGTCCGGGTAGTTCTGGAAACCGCCGCCGGCGTCGATGGCGCTGGTCAGGCCGAGGCGGTTGAGCTCGCGCATGAACTGGCGGGTCGAGTTGATCTGGTACTCCAGGGGCAGCTTCGGCCCCTTGGCCAGGGTCGAGTAGAGGATCATCGCGTTCGGTCGGGCCACCAGCATGCCGGTCGGCTCGCCACGGGAATCACGGACGATCTCGCCGCCCGGCGGGTTCGGCGTGTCCTTGGTGTAGCCCGCCACGCGCAGCGCAGCACGGTTGAGCAAGGCGCGGTCGTAGAGGTGCAGGATGAACACCGGGGTGTCCGGTGCCGCCTGGTTGATTTCCTCCAGGGTGGGCATGCGCTTTTCGGCGAACTGGAATTCGTTCCAGCCTCCGACCACCCGTACCCACTGCGGGCTCGGCGTACGCTCGGCCTGGTCCTTGAGCATGCGCAGGGCATCGGCCAGGGACGGCACGCCTTCCCAACGCAGCTCCAGGTTGTAGTTCAGGCCACCGCGGATCAGGTGCAGGTGCGAGTCATTGAGGCCGGGGATGGCGCAGCGTCCCTTGAGGTCGATGACCCGGGTGGCGCTGCCGCGGGTGGCCATGGCTTCGGCGTCGGTGCCGACGGCGACGAAGCGCCCGTCCTTGATCGCCACGGCACTGGCTTCGGGTTTTTCCCGGTCCACGGTATGGAAGCGGCCATTGAACAGAATCAGATCGGCATTCATTGCGGGTCCCTGGTCTGGAGTGAGTGAGGCGAAGGACAACCGCGGCAGCAGGGTCGCTGCGGCGGTCAGGAGGGATCCGGCGGCGAGCAGGCGGCGCCGGGTCGGGTCGTTGCGGTCATCGTGGTCAGTCATGGTGGACGTTCCGATGGGGTTTTTGCGGAATTCTTGAGGGCGGACGGGGGATACACGAGTTAATCGTTGTTAATTATTCCCCCTCGCCCCGTAGGGCTTTGACAGCGAAGCCTGACAAGCCTAGTCGCCGCGAAAGGCCTGCAAGGTTCAAGCAGGCATTGCCTTGTCGGAAAAACCTCCCCAACATGCTGGAAAACCACAGGCCAGAGCCTTGCCAAGGCTCGTGCCGATAGTCGGAACAGCGTCGGGAGCAGGATGTGAGCCGTCACCGTGAACAGGCCGTGAAGTTCGGCCCTTATCGGGTTTTTCCAGGCCAGCGCCTGATCGTCGAGAACGACCGGCCCCTGCGCCTCGGCCGGCGCGCCATGGACCTGCTCCTGGCGTTGCTGGAGCGCCCCGGCGAAGTGCTGGGCAAAAGCGAGCTGATGGCCCGGGTGTGGCCGGATACCGTGGTCGAGGAGATCAGCCTGCGGGTCCATATCGCGGCCCTGCGCAAGGCCCTGGGCGATGGCCAGGACGGCCAGCGCTACATCATTACCGTGGCCCAGCGCGGCTACAGTTTCGTCGCGCCACTGCTTGCGCAAGAGGAGGATTCCCAGGCGCCGGCGCCGGCCTCGCACAACCTGCCATTGCGCCGCACCCGCCTGATCGGGCGGCAGATGCTGGTCAACCAGGTGCTCGGGCAACTGTCGCGCCAGCGCCTGCTGACTCTCGCCGGCCCGGGCGGGATCGGCAAGACCACCGTGGCCCTGCGCGTCGCCGAGCAGTCGATAGGGCTGTACCGCGACGGTATCCGTCTGCTCGACCTGAGCACGCTCGGCACACCGTCCACCATCCTCGGCAACCTGGCCGGCGTGCTCGGCCTCGCCCTGCCCGACCAGGCGCCGCTGGACGCCCTGTGCGAGCACTTGCGCGGCCGCCACCTGCTGCTGGTGATCGACAACGCCGAACACCTGGTCGATTCGGTGGCCAGCCTCTGCGAGCACCTGCTGCGTGGCGCGCCGCAGTTGCAGGTCCTGGTGACCAGCCGCGAAAGCCTGCGCGCCGAGGGCGAGGCGGTACTGCGCCTGGATGCCCTGGAATGCCCGCCGCCCGAGGCTGCCGGGGATCCGGCGCAGGCCTTGAAGTACGGCGCCGTGCAGTTGTTCGTCGAGCGTGCCATCGCCAATCAGGAGCAGTTCGAACTGGATGCCGCCAACCTGGCCACGGTGGTCGCTATCTGCCGACATCTGGACGGCATCCCGCTCGCGCTGGAACTGGCGGCTGCGCAACTGGCGGTACTCGGCCCGGACGCCCTGCTCGCCGACCTGCGTCGCCACCTGTTGCCGGGCCAGGGCGATGAACGCCGCCAGCACCTGCTCGGCGCCACTCTCGACTGGAACTTCCAGTTGCTGGCAGACAGCGAACGCACCGTGCTGCGCCGCCTCAGCGTGTTCCGTGGCGGTTTCAGCCTGGCCTCGGCCATGACCCTGGCCGCCGACGAGCGCCTCGCCCCGGACCAGGTGCGCGATGCGGTGAGCCAACTGGTCAGCCAGTCGCTGCTGAATGTCGATGTCGGCGATGAAGAGGTGTTTTACCGGATGCTCGACACCACCCGCTGCTACGCCCTGGACAAGCTGCAGCAGGCCGGCGAACTGGCCGGGACGCTCAAGCGGCATGCCGAGCGCTGCCTGGCGATCATGCAACAGGCCGAACGGGAGTGGGCCAGGACCAGCCCCGAGCAATGGCTGGAACGTTATTCACGCAGCCTCGACGATCTGCGCGGCGCGCTGGAATGGGGCTTCGCCAATGCCGAAGCGGGCCTGCTGGCCGCACGCCTGACTGCCGCTTCGGCCCCGTTGTGGCAAGAGCTGTCGTTGCTGTCCGAGCATGGCCGGCATATCCGCAAGGCCCTGCTGCGCCTGGAAACCGATACCCAACCGGGAAGCAGCCTGGCGATCAACCTCAAGCTGGCCATGGGTACCTTCAGCTACCACGACCACGGCGGTACACCGCAGACCCTCGATGCCTTCGCCAGTGCCGCGCGCCTGGCGCAAGCCAACGGCGACCTGCCCGGCCTGCTCCGGGCGATTTCCGGGAACATGGCGGTGTACCTGAGCCGCGGCGAGTACCAGCACGCCCTGCAACTGAGCCATGACTTCGACCGGCGCGGCCTCGACCACGATCCGCAACTGGCCCTCAGCGCCCAGCGCCTGCGCGGCCTGGGCCTGCACTTCAGCGGCGCGCAGGACGGCGCCCGGCGCGAGTCCGACGCCGCCCTGCAACGCATGGCCCAAAGCGGCCGGCTCAACCGCTTTACCCATGGCTTCGGCGTGCAATACGACCAAAGCGTCGCGGCCCTGACCCTGCAAGCGCGGATTCTCTGGCTGCAGGGCCTGCCCGAGCAGGCGGCCTGCAGCGCCAGCCAGGCACTGGAACTGGCGCAGCAGATCGACCACGGCACCACCCTGTGCTACACCCTCGCCCTTAGCGGCTGCGTCATTCCCTGGTACAACGGCGAACACGCGCTGGCGCAGGAACGGGTGCGCCTGCTGCGCGAGCAGTCGCAGCGCCATTCGGTAGGGCTGTTCCGCGAGTGGTCCGAGCACTATGCCTGGGCCTTCGCAATGACTGACGCGGCGCCAGCGGGCCCGGCCGGCGGCCTGATCGGCGACCTGCTCGCCACCCTGGTCCCGGGCCGGGTGGATAGCGCCCTGTTGCAACGGGCGCAGAGCGGTGCTGCCGGTTGGGCCAGCGCCGCCCTGCTGTGCGCTTATGCAGCGCAATTGCCCGAAGGTGTTGCCCAGGCGCGCCAGCAGGCCGAGAACCTGCTGCTCAAGGCCCTGGGCCTGGCGCGCAAGCAACGGGCACTGGCCTGGGAGTTGCGCAGCGCCACCGCCCTCGCCGGCTTGTGGCTGGAAGATGGCCGGCCGCAACCGGCGCGGCAACTGCTGCCAGCAGTGCATGCACGCTTCAAGGAAGGCTTCGCCACCGCCGAACTGCTCCGCGCGCAGCAACTGATGGAACGCCTGGCGCAACGCGAACCCCAGGCCGGTAGCTACGCCGGGGCCGGGTGATAGGAGGCAGCCGCCTCTTGAAGGTACCAACGGGTACTGTTGAGCAACCGATAACGCGCGGATCCAGGGTCGTGCGCCAGCATCGAACTGGCGGCCAGTCGCTGCACCGCGCGAGCGGTCACCAGCGGACCCAGGCCGACCCTGGAGCCATGGTGCACCGCCTGCTCCAGGCTGAACCCGCGGCCCAGGGTGGCCAGGCAGCGCAGGACGTGCTGCTCTTCACTGCCCAGGCGTTGGAAACTCCAGTCCAGCGCCGCCTTCAACGACTGATGCCGGGCATCGGCGGTGCGCCGGCCACGATTGAGTACCTGCAAGCCTTCGCTCAACTGCGCGCGCAGGCCGACCAGGGCGAACACCTCGATCTGCGCTGCGGCCAGTTCCAGGGCCAGGGGCAAGCCATCAAGCTGCCGGCAGATGTCGCGAACGGTCTTGAGATCCTGCGGGCGCAGCTGGAGATCCGGCTGCCGGGCCCGGGCACAGCCAACGAACAGACGCACCGCCGCATAATTCATGAATTGCTCGATGCTGCACGCATCGTTGCCAGGGGGGACCGCCAGGGGCGTTACCGAGACCACGGTCTCGCCGCGGATGCGCAGCGCTTCGCGGCAGGTCAGCATAAGGCTCACTCCCGGCGCCAGCGCGAGCAAGGCTTCGACCAAGCGGCGGCTGAACCCGGGGTGGGCTTCGCAATGGTCCAGCACCAGCAGCAGGCGGCGCTGCTGCAAAAGGGCTGGCAGGCCGCCAAGGGCACACGCAGGGTTCGCTTGCAGGCCCATGTCCTGCAGCAACCCCGCCAACGCCTCGTCCGCGCATTGCCCACGGGCGAAATCCAGCAGCCACACGCCATCGCGCCAATGTCCGCCCTGCTCCTGCGCGGCGGCCAGGGCCAGTCGGGTCTTGCCCACGCCGACCGGTCCGGTAAGGGTCACCAGGCGGCGCCGGGCCAGCAACGGCGCCAGGTTCGCCAGCTCCTCGTCGCGACCAACGATGCCGCTCAGGCGGGTGGGCAGGTTGCCCGTCGGCACATCAGGCGCGAGCACGGCGGCATGCTCTGCCGGCAAAACCGGCGCAGCGAAGCGATAGCCCTGGCCGGGCAGGTTGATGATGAAGCCCTCGCCGAGGGCCCGGCGCAGGGCGGCAATATGCACCCGCAGGTTGATGTCCTCGACCACGCTGTCGGGCCAGACCCGGGCCAGCAGGGTGTGCTTGTCCACCACGTTGCCGGCGTGTTCCAGCAACACCAGGAGAATGTCCAGCGCCCTCCCGCCCAGGCGCAGCGGCTGGCCGTCAGCCAACAGCAGGCGTTGCCCGATATGAACGATGAAGCGGTCGAAGCGCACGGCCTCGACGGCAGTTGAATCCCGGGCCAGCATACCCAATGGCATCCTCCTCCGACGGCGAAAGTCCTTGTTGTCCATCTTGGCAAGGGATCACGAAGGGACAACCGTGGCGGGGGGCGGTATACGGACAATCGGGGGGTGGGGACGGACATGGATCGATGTAGTGGCTAATGGCCTCATCGCTGGCAAGCCCCCACAGGGTCCCAGTCGTAGCTCAGAACCCTGTGGGAGCTGGCTTGCCAGCGATGAGGCCATCAGCCACAACGACGAAACACACCTGACAAAACAGCCACAACGCTCCGAAAAAACGTTTCAACAGCTTACAATCCCGCCCCATTCGTAATTAACAAGAAAGGTCCCGTCAGTACATGGCGCTCGATCCCCCTACCATGCTGGTCCTCACCGTCGTTCTCGCCGCAACCGCCGCGCTTTACCTGGCGATCGAATGGGGCAGCGTGCGGGAAAACTCGCTGCTGTTCTGGAGCGCCGGCTTCGCCACCATCACCATCGGCTCGACCCTGGCCCTGATGCGCAGCAACGGCCTGCTGGTGCTGGGTATCTGGTTCGCCAACGGCCTGCTGGTGACCGCCCACTGGCTGTTCCTCCTGGGTGTGGCACGCTTCACCGAAACCCGCCTGTCGCGGGCCTGGTACCTGATCTTCGTGCTGTGGGGCGCGCTGCTCCTGCTCCCCGAGGACCAGTGGTGGTCCAAGGTCATGACCTTCTTCAATGCCGGCCTGGTGGGCGTCCTGGCCCTGCGCGCCAGTGCCCTGCTGCGGCCTCACGGCAGGTCCCTCAGCGTCGGCGCCGTGCAGTTGCGCTATGTGATGCTCGGTCACGGCCTGTTCTACATACTCAAGGCGTGCCTGGCGATGGTCCCGGGGACCCTGCTCGACCTGGCGTCTTTCCGCGGCGAAATCATCCAGATCTCCCTGGTGGAAGGCGCCGTGGCACTGATGCTGATCGCCCTGTCGATGACCGGCAGCGAACGCTACCGCCGGGAAAAGCGCATCGCCCGCCTCGCCGCCCGCGACCCGCTGACCACCCTGTACAACCGCCGCGCCCTGGAGGTTCGCGCGCCACGCCTGCTGGAAAACGTCTCGGTGCAGCAGCCAGGCGCACTGCTGCTGATCGATATCGACAACTTCAAGCTGGTCAACGACCTGTACGGCCATGCCGCGGGCGATCGGCTGCTGGTGAGCCTGGGCGAAATGATCCTTGACGGGTTGCCGGAAGACGCCCTGGCCGCACGCTTGGGCGGCGACGAGTTCGTGATCCTGCTGGGCAATGCCTCCAGCGAGCGCATCGTCGCCCTCGGCAGCACCCTGCGCGAGGGCTTCCGCCAGCAGGCCTCGGCCTTCGCCACGCCGGAGCCGGTGACCCTGAGCATTGGCGCCAACCTGTTCGAATACCCGCCGGCCAGCCTGGCAGCGCTGATCGAACAGAGCGATGCGGCGCTGTATGAATCCAAGCGCGGTGGCCGAGACAGTATCCGGCTGGTGGATGCACGCTGATTGCTGATGGCCCCATCGCTGCGATGGGGCCCGAAAGCACTCTTGCGCGTTAGAAGCGGTACTTGGCCGTCACCATGTAGTTACGTGGATCACCGACGAAATTGCCGCCAACGGTGGTCATGATGCTGGAGTAGTAGTCGCGGTCGAAGATGTTGTTGGCGTTCAGGCTCAGGGTCAGGTGCCGGTCGACATCGTAGCTGGCGAACAGGTCGGTCACCGCGTAACCGCCCTGCTCGATGCCCGCGCTGGTGTAGATATCGCTCTGCACATGCAGACCGCCACCGACCTTCCAGCGGTTCAAGTCACCCGGCAGGCGGTAGCTGGTGGCCAGCTTGAACAGGTTGAGCGGCAGGTTGGTACCGTAGCGCTCGCCGCTGGACTGGGTGCCGATCGGCGCATAGTCATTGGGCTTGCGGTGCTTGGCGTAGTTGTAGGTGTAGCCGGCCGACAGTTGCCAGTCCGGCAGCACTTCGCCGCTGACCTCGAACTCGACGCCCCGGCTGCGCACCTCGCCCGACGCGCCATAGCAGTCCGGCATGGCACCGCAGGTGGCGGCATCCAGCTGCACCGGCAGGTTTTCCAGGTCGATCTGGAACAGCGCGACACTGGCATTCAAGCGCCCGTCGAAGTACTCCGCCTTGAGCCCGACCTCGTAGTTGCTGCCTTCCTGCGGATCCAGCAGGCCGCCACCGGCGCTGTTGTAGTTCTGTGGATTGAAGATCCGCGTCCAGCTGGCATAGGCGGTGTAGGTGTCGTTGAGGTCGTAGGTGAAGCCCAGGTAGGGGGTGAATTCCCGGGTCGCCTTGTACTCGTCGTTGCCGGTCCAGGTGCCGGAGTGGGTGGTCAGCTCGTAGGCGTACCAGTCCAGGCGCCCGCCTGCGGCCATCTTCAGGGCGTCGGTCAGGCTGAAGCGCGCGGTGAAGTAGACACTGGACTGGTCGATCTTGCCGTCCCGCGACCAGGCATCGGTGATGCCAGGCTTGGGCACGCCCTTGCCATCGAACGCCAGCGGGTCGAACTCGTAGACGAAGCCCAGGGGCCAGCCGCCAGGGCCGTCGTCGATATCCTGCTGGCGGTAGCTGCCGCCCACCACCAGTTCATGGCTGCGCCCGAACAGTTCGAACGGACCGCTGGCATAGCCGTCGAGGCTGGCCTGGGTGTTTTCGTAGTGGTACTTGCCGAAGCCGAAACCGAGGTCGCGGGAGGTTTCGTCCGGGCGATAGAGGTAGGAACCGAACATGTCCATCTGGCTTTGCAGCGCGGTGGCGGCGAACTTCGCCGTCCAGTCGTTGGCGAAGCGGTGGGTGATGTCGGCGAAGACCGTGCTGCTTTCCTTGTCCCAGTACGACCAGCTCGGGCTCATCCGGGTCGAGCGGGAAATATCGAGGAAGCTGCCATCGGCATTGGTGCCGCGGCCGTTCCAATCGGCGCCGGGGTTGTTGTCCTGGCTCCAGCTGTAGCCCACGGCGAGCGTGGTGGCGTCGTCGAGGTCGGCTTCGAGCACGCCGTAGAACAGGCTGCGGCGGTTCTGGTAGTCGTCGATATAGGAGTTGCGGTCCTGCAGCGACAGCACGGTGCGCCCGCGCAGGGTACCGCTGGCATTGAGCGGGCCGCTCAGGTCCAGTTCACCGCGGTAGTCGTCCCAACTGCCGGCACCGGCGGTGATGCTGCCCTGGAAGGTTCCGGTGGGCCGCTTGCGCACCAGGTTGATCGAGCCGCCCGGGGAACCCGCGCCCTCCATCAGGCCCGAGGCGCCACGCACCACTTCGACCCGGTCGTACATGGACAACAGACCGGTGGACAGGCTGGCTTCGTCGTAAGCCACCGGAATGCCGTCGACCATCAGGTTGTTCAGCTGGAAGCCCCGGGAGTTGAAGCGCTCGCGCTCGCCGCCCCACTTGGTCAGGGTCAGGCCGGTGGTGTACTTCACCGCATCGCCGAGGGTGGTCATGGCCTGGTCCTCGATGCGCTGGCGGGTCACCACGCTCACCGACTGCGGGGTTTCCCGCGGGGTCAGGGCCAGCTTGGTGCCGCTGCTCATGGTCCCGGTGGTGTAGGAGCCGGTAGGCTCGCTGGTGGCGCCAAGGCCGCTGGCATTGATGCTGGTGGCGTCCAGTTGCAGCGCACCGTCGTCGGCCGAAGCCGGGCTGGACACCAGGTAGCTGCCGTCCCCGGTTCTCTGCAGTTTCAACCGGCTGCCACGCAGCAGCCGTTGCAGGGCCTGCTCCACCGTGACGTCGCCACTCAGGGCCGGCGCCTGAAGACCCTCGGCGCTGTCGGTGGCGAACAAGATGCGCGCCCCGGTCTGCCCGGCCAGGGCATTCAGGGCCTGGTCCAGCGGCTGGGCCGGCAGGCTCACGGCATGCCGGGCCTCCTGGGCTTGCAGGCTGGTTGCCAGGGTGATGCTGACGGCCAGCAATGACAGGCGGCGCAAGCGACGCGATGTGGTGTGGATGCTCATTGGACTCCCCGATAGTGCAGTCGAAAAACGCGTTCTGAATCGACGCTCACAGGGAGTGGCGAATGGGACCGGAAAAATGTTGAGGCCAGGAATGAAAAATATTCTCTTTTCCATCAACGACTGCGGATCGACACCTGGCCATCGGCAGCACGCTGCACATTGATCGGCAGGATCGACGGCAGCAGGTCGAGCAGCGGCTCCACCGCAGCACTGTCGAATTCACCGGAAAGCCGCTGGCCGGCAGCCCGGCTGTCGAGCAGGAGGATCGGCGCCTGGCGATAGCGTTGCAGGTCGACGATCACTTCACGCAACGGCGTGCCGTCGAAGCGCAGCTTGCCCTGTTGCCAGGCGATGACCCTGGCCGGGTCCACCGGGGTGACCTGGCCGATCTGCGCGTCCCTGGCCTGCACCTGCTGGCCACCGAGCAGACGCTGTGCAGCGACAGCGGTGCTGGAGACCTCCACCTCGCCGTCCACCACTGCCACGGCGACGCCGCGGCTGTCGCTGCGCACATTGAATACGGTGCCGATATCGCGCACGGCGATGCCCTGGCTGCGCACGATGAAAGGTTGCGGGCCGTGGGCCACGGTGAAGGTCGCTTCGCCCTGCAGCAGCTCGAACTGGCGGCTGCGCAGGCGGTGCTCGATGCGCAGGTGGCTGTTGCTGTCGAGGACCAGCTGGCTGCCGTCGGCCAGGGTCAGGCGCTCGCGCTGACCGATGGCGACGCGCAGCTCGTCGCTGTAGTACGACGGATCGAAGGCCCAGGCCGCTGCAGCCAGCAGCACCACCGACAGGCCGCCGCCGAGGGCGCGCTTGCGTTGGCGCTGGCGGGTGCTCTGGGCCTTGGCTTCGGCCAGCAGGGCTTCGCGGGACGGGACGCGCTCGCGAAGGGCCTGCTCGAAAGGCGTCAGGGCATCGGCGGGTTTGCGGGCGTCTGTCATGCCGTCGCCAGCGCCCGGCGGGCCGGTTCCCACTGGCGGGCGATGGTGTGCATGGCGCGGGAGAAATGCTGGGTGACCATATTCAGGGAAATGCCCAGCTCGGCGGCGATCTCCTTCTGTGGCATGCCGTGAATGCGGTGCAACAGGAACACCTGGCGGGCCCGGGCCGGCAGGCTGTCGACGATGGCCAGCAAAGCATGCAGTTGCTGCTCGAAGTCGAGGCTGGCGGCGCCGTCGAGGTCGTGCACATGCCAGTCGGGGACGTCCGGTGTGAAATCGATCAACGCCGCACGGCTGTTATCGGCGCGGCGGCGGTCGATGGCCTTGTTGAAGGACACCTTGCGCAGGAAGGCGAACGGCAGCCTCACCGGCTGCTGCGGGGGCTTCTCCAGCAACTGCACGCAGACGTCATGCACCACCTCGCGGGCGAACTGGCTGCCCTGGAAGCGCCGGCGGATATAGGCGACCAGATCATCGTAATGCAGTGCCAGGGCCCCGATCAGTTCGGGATTGGAGGTGGAATCGGGCATGAGCGTCAGGGTATGCGAATGGGAGTGGTTCGCATTATATGCATTAGGGAAGCGTTGCCAAGGCATGTTGTCTGGTGACTGTCAGGGCCTCATCGCCGGCAACGCCGGCTCCCACAGGGTCCAGCGGTGCACGCGCAACCTGTGGGAGCCGGCGTTGCCGGCGATGAGGCCATCACTATCAACATCACACCAACCCGCTCTCCGAGCACACCAGCATCACCGCCAGTGCCAGCATCGCGGCGCCCGACACTCTACCAACCAGGCGCGTCGCCACTGGCCGCGAGCGCAGCGCCACCCCGGCGCCCAGGCCGACCAACGAATACACCACCGCGCAACTGGCCGTGTAGATCAGCCCCAGCACCACGATCTGCCCGGCGATGCCCAGCCCCGCCTGGGGATTGGTCCAGGGCGGGACAAAGGCGACGAAGAACAGGAAGCCCTTCGGATTCAACCCGCTGACCAGCGCACCACGCACGAACTGTCCGAGCCGGCTCGTCGCTCCCGCCTCGGCCCCCGCCTGCGCCACCGGCGGATTGCGCAACAGCCCCACGCCGAGCCAGGCCAGATAGGCCGCGCCCACCAGGCTCAAGCCAGTGACAAAGGTGGTGTTGCCCACCACCAGCACTTCGAAGCCGCCCGCCACCACCAGCGTCAAGGCCACATAGCCGGCAAGCAACCCGGCTACTGCCGCCATCACACCCTTGCCGCGCAGCCCTTCGGCGATCGCATAGGCCCAGTCCGGGCCGGGAATCACCACGAAGACCATGGCGAAGCACCAGAAGCCCCACAGCGTCACCGTACTCATCCCACTGAACTCAGCCATGCAATGCGAGCCCCTTCAACGCCTTGTCCACGGCCTTCTTCGGCCCGCGCAGGGCCAGGCCCACCAGGTTCAGGCTGGACGGATCCTCGGCGAGGAACACTTCGCGATTGGCCGCGTCATGGCCGGTGGCGAACATCGCCTGGACGTAGGGCGACAAGGTCAGGCCGCGCTCCAGGCCGATACGATGCGCCTTCTGCAACCCGGCCAGGTCGCCTTCGAAGATCATCATCGGTTGGCCGAACAGCTTGCCGTAGCGGTTGCCGGCGGCATCCACATAGGGCTCGCCCATGACCTCGGGCGCGGCAGCGGCGATACCGGTGGAAAGGAAGGCCACCACATTCAGGCGCTGCCAGGTGGCAAGGTCGTTGCGCACGACGATGGCTACTTTGCTGTCGAACATCGGGAAAACTCCAAATCAAAGGCGAGGCGCCATGATCGGAGTCGGGAGGCGGGTCAGTCTGTAAGGTTTGTGCACTGTCGGCGATAAGCCGCCGGAGTCATGCGAAAGGCACGGCGGAACCATACGCCGAGATGGCTCTGGTCGGAGAAGCCGGTCTGCGCTGCCACTTCCGCCGGTTTCATGCCGCGCGCCAACAGGGCCCGTGCGGTGCGCAGGCGCAGGCGCACCAGGTAGGCGTGAGGAGACTGGCCGAAGGCTTTCTTGAATTGCCGGGTCAGGCGAAACCGATCGACGCCGGAGAAGGTCGACAGCTCTTCGAGGCTGACGTCATAGGCCATCTGCGCGTGCAGGAAATCCCGTGCCCGTTGCAGTTCCTGCGGCGAGTCGCGGCGCAGCGAAGCCGGCTTGAGGCAGACATGACGCGCCAGCGTGCCGAGCAGGTGGTCAATGCCCTGGTCTCGCGCCAGCCGCCCCTCGTTGTTGTGCAGGGCAAGGAACGCCTGCTGGATCGCGGCGATCAGCTGCGCATCGTCGGTCAGAGTGCTATGGAAGGCCGCCTGCAGGCTGGACGCATCGCCCATGCCGAGGCGCTCGGTGATGCTGCTGACGAAGGGCTGCGGCAGGTACAGCATGGCGTAGGTAAAGCCCTCGGCCTCCGGGGCATGACCGTCATGCACGGCACCGGGCTCGATCAGGATGGCCCGGCCCGGCGTGCTCACGTGCAGCGAACGGTGGCAACTGAATTGCTGCACGCCCTGCTGGGTCACGCCCAGCAGCATTTCGTCGTGGTCATGGGGATCGTAGGCATGGCCCTCGAAATGCGCATGGACGCTCTCGATCCCGGTTTCCGCGTCGCGGCGCATGTGCAGCCAGTCGTTGTCGCGGGTGTCGTGTGATTCAACGCTCATAAGGGCCGTCGGGGGTTGAATGGCGGGCTGTGGAGCCGGAGGATGGACCCCTGACTCGTGAAGCTCAAGGGGACCGGAAAAATGCCAGCAGGAAAGACAATCTATCTGGATGACCTGGCGGTTGGCGATGTTTTTGTCAGCGAGGAACATGCGCTGGACGCCGAGCAGATCATCCGTTTCGCTACAGAATTCGACCCACAACCCTTCCATATCGAGGCAGATGCCGCCAAGGAAACCTACTTCGAGGGGCTCGCCGCGAGTGGCTGGCACACGGCGGCGATCACCATGAAACTGCTGGTGCAAAGCCTGCCATTGTCACGCGGGGTGATCGGGGCTGGCGGGGAGATCAGCTGGCCAAGGGCAACCCGGCCGGGGGATGTGCTCAAGGTCACCAGCACGGTGCTGGAGCTGTTGCCGTCGCGGTCGAAGCCGGACCGGGGGTTTGTGGTGGTGGAGTCGTTGACCCGTAACCAGGCTGGAGAGGTTTGTCAGAAGCTGGTTTCGAAGGTGTTGTGTTTCCGCAAGGACAGTTGAGACTTCACTGGCCTCATCGCTGGCAAGCCAGCTCCCACAGGGCCCTGTGGGAGCTGGCTTGCCAGCGATGGGGCCCTCAGCCGCACACCAGCTTCCCGACCTTACCCCGCCGCCGCTCCAGCAACCGGTCGAAGCCCAGGTTGTACAGGTAGGTATACGGCAGCAGGAACACCAGCAAGCCCACCTCCATCAGGAACGCCTCCACCAGCCCGATCGACAGCCACCACGCTGCCGCCGGCACCACGGCGAGGATCAGGCCGCCTTCGAAACCCAGGGCATGGGCGATCCGTACCCATGGCGTGCGCTTGAAGCCCATGCGCAGCTGCAGCCGGTCGAAGAGGACGTTGTAGAGCATGTTCCACAAGGTGGCGGTGACCGAAATGGCCAGGGTCAGCAGCCCGGCACTCATCAGCGGCTTGCCCATCACCAGGGCGATGGTCGGTGCGCACAGCAGCACGGCGAAGAATTCGAAGCCCAGCGCATGGACGATGCGTGTGAGCAGGGTCTTTTCGGTGGTCATAGGATGACTCCTGGAAAGGTTTGAACCCGGCCAGCTTATGACCTACATTTCCGTACCTCAACAGCCAATATCCCAAGCACTGGTTGCAAATATGAAACGCCTCGAATGGGACAACCTGCACGTCCTGCTTGCCGTGGTTCGCTCCGGCAACCTCAAACGCGCGGCCCAGCGCCTGCGCCTGAGCACCGCTACGCTGTCGCGGCGCCTGGATGCGCTGGAAGAACAGCTCGGCGGGCAGTTGCTGGAGCGCAGTTCCACCGGCTGCCTGCCCACTGCGTTCGGCCAGCGTATCGCCGGCCTGGCCGAGCAAATGGAAGGCGCGGCCAACGAGATCCTGCGCGAGGCAGACTCGCCAGAGAACGTGGAAGGCACGGTGCGGGTGAATGCCGACGAGTGGCTGTCGTTCCTGGTGATCGCCCTGCTCGCACCGATCCGCCCGCGCCATCCGCTGCTGGACATGGAGGTGCTGACCACGCCACACCCGGTCAATCTGGCGCGACGCGAGGCCGACCTGTCGTTGCGCTATGCCGAGCCGGAAACCCGCGACCTGGTCGCCGAGCCCCTGGGCGAGATCGAATTCGCGCTATACGGCGCCAGCCACTACCTGGACCGTCACCGCCCGGCGCTCGCCGCGCGGGACTGGGCCAACCTCGACTTCGTCGGCCTGGAGGAGTCACGCCTGGACCAGGACCTGGAAACCTGGTGGCAAGGCCTCGACGGCGCCCCCCCGCCGTGGCTGCGCTGCAACCAGACCCTCGGAATCTACGACGGGGTAATCGCCGGGGCCGGGCTCGGCATCGTGGAAAAACGCACGGCGAAACTGACGCCGACACTGGAACTGGTGCTGGACATGCCCGGGCTGACCCGCGAGGTGTGGCTGTGTGCCCACCGTTCGTTGCGGGAAAGTGCGCGGATCAAGGCGGTGCGGGATTTCCTGGTGGAGGCGTGGCCGCATTAAGCGTGTGTCGTTCTTCAGGGCCTCATCGCTGGCAAGCCCACAGGTTCACCACTGTTCTTGAGAGCAGTGCTGTCCCTGTGGGAGCTGGCTTGCCAGCGATAGGGCCTCGGCGGCAACCTATTCCTGAAGCCTTGTTATTGCGGCCCCTTTTCGCCAACAATACAGCGAATAATTCTCAATAACCTTCCCCGCCATGTCCGACTCCTCCGCCCTGCACCACCTCTACCAGCAGCACAACGGCTGGCTGAACACCTGGCTGCGCATGCGCCTGGGCAATTCCAGCGATGCTGCGGACCTGGCCCAGGACACCTTCGTCCGTGTCCTCAGCGCGCGCAATGTCGAGGCGATCCGCGAGCCGCGCACTTACCTCAGCGCCATCGCCCGCGCCCTGATGATCGACCGTTTCCGCCGCCGCGCCGTCGAGCAGGCCTACCTCGACGTCCTGGCCCTGCGCCCGGAAGCCACGGACATTTCCCCGGAAACCCGCCTGCTGATCATCGAGACCCTGACCGCCGTCGACGCCATGCTCGACGAACTCGGCGAGCGCACCCGTAGCATCTTCCTCGCCGTGCAGCTCGAGGGCCTGAGCTACGTCGCAGTCGGCGAGCGTCTCGGGATATCGGTGACCACGGTGAAGAAGCATATGGTCCGCGCTATCACCCATTGCCTGCTGCTGGCCCAAGGCTGATCGATGCTAGATCGCGAAGTGCTGGAAGCCGCCGCCACCTGGTACGTCAACCTCAGTGCCGCGCCGGCCTGCGAGCAGGAACGCCAGGCCTGGCGCAACTGGCTGGCCGACGACCCGAGGCACGCCAAAGCCTGGGCCCAGGTGGAGCAACTGCAACAGCGCCTGGCCCTGCTCTCCCCCGAACTGGCCCTGCCCGCGCTGGCCGATGTGCGGGCGCGCCGGCGTGCAGTGAGCAAGGTCCTCGGCCTGCTGCTGATGGCCGGCGCCACGGGAGCCAGCCTGCAAGCACTGGAGCCGCTGTCCTCGCGCATGGCCCAGTACCGCACGGACAAGGGCGAGCGCCGCGAGTTGCAGTTGGCCGATGGCAGTCAGCTGATCCTCAACACCGACAGCGCAGTCGATGTTCATTACGGCAGTTCACTACGGGAGATCCGCCTGCACCGCGGCGAACTGCTGCTGCAAACCGCGAAGGACCCGGCCAACCGGCCGCTGCTGGTACACACCCCGCAAGGCAGCGTGCGCGCCCTCGGCACCCGCTTCAGCGTGTACAGCCATGACGGGCGCAGTGAGGTGAAGGTGTTCGAAAACGCAGTGGAACTGCGCCCGGCCAGCACGCCGGCGACCATGGGACGGGTCGAAGCCGGACAGCAATCGGGCTTCGACCCTCGGCATCTCCAGCCGGTCACACCGTTGGCCGACGCCAGCGACGCCTGGATCCAAGGAATGCTGATGGCCGTCGACTGGCCGCTGCAGCGCCTGCTCGGCGAACTGGGCCGCTACCGTCGCGGCTACCTGACCTGCGCCGACAGCGTGACCGGGCTCAAGGTCACCGGCGCCTTCCGCCTCGACGACACCGATACCGTACTGGAAAACCTCGCCACCGCCCTGCCCGTCCGGGTGCGCTACCTAACCCGCTACTGGGTGCGCCTCGATGCTGCGTAGAAGAACTTTCTCCATTGGGGTTGCCGATTTTCATTCTCATCCGGCCATGCACTGAAGCGGCGATAACTGCCGCATGTCTGCCATGCCAACCGAAGGAAATCCGCATGTCCCGTTTTGCCAAGCAAGCCGCAAGCCCCCTGGCCCGCGCCGTCCATCTAGCCCTGCTGGGGGCGCTCGCCAGCCCCGTGCTGGTGCTGCCCGGCGTGGCCACGGCGCAGACCCAGGTGGCGCGCTTCGATATCGCCCCCGGCCCGCTCGGCCTGGCCCTGAGCCAGTTCGCCTCCCGCGCCGGAGTGACCTTTTCCTTCCCCAGCGAACAAACCCAGGGGCTGACCTCGCCCGGCCTGCAAGGCGAGTATTCGGTGGACGATGGCCTGGCCCGCCTGCTCGAAGGCAGTGGCCTGCAGGCCCGTCGCGAAACCAATGGCGGTTACGTCTTGATGCCCCGCGCCGCGGCCAGCAACGGCGCTATGGAACTCACCGCCCTGAGCATTTCCGGCAAGGCGCCGGGCTCCACCACCGAAGGTTCCGGCTCCTACACCACCGAGTCGTCCAGCAGCTCGACGCGCCTGAACCTGTCGCTCAAGGAAACCCCGCAGTCGATCACCGTGCTGACCCGCCAGCGCCTCGAAGACCAGAAGCTCGACAACCTCACCGACGCCCTCGACGCCACCGCCGGCATCACCGTGATCCGCGAAAGCCTCGGCGCCGACAGCACCGCCTACCTGTCCCGCGGCTTCGCCATCAGCAACTTCGAGATCGACGGCGTGCCGACCTCGTCGCGCATGGACAACTACACCCAGAACACCGCCATGTACGACCGCGTCGAGGTGGTGCGCGGCGCCACCGGCCTGGTCAGCGGCCTGGGCAATCCGTCTGCGACCATCAACCTGATCCGCAAGCGGCCCACGGTCGAGCCGCAGGTATTGATCAGCGCCGAAGCCGGCAGTTGGGATCGCTATGGCCTGAGCCTCGACGTCGGCGGCGCGCTCAACGACGCCGGCAACGTGCGCGGCCGCTTCGTCGCCGAGCAGAAGGACCAGCACGCCTGGATCGACCGTTTCAGCCAGGAACTGAGCACCCTCTACGGCATCGGCGAGGTGGACCTGAACGAGAACACCCTGCTCACCGCCGGCTTCAGCTACCAGGTCACCCACAGCAACGCACCGATGCGCACCGGCTTCCCGCTGTTCACCACTGACGGTGCGCGTACCGACTTCAAGCGTTCGTTCAACACCTCGCCGGACTGGTCCTACTATGATCGCCAGCAGAGCACCGTGTTTGCCTCCCTGGAACACCACTTCGCCAACGGCTGGAGCGGCAAGCTGGAGTACAGCCACGCGCGCAACGACTACGACACGGTGGTTGCCTACATGGACGGCGAAGTCGACATGGCCGACGGCAGCGGCGCCTACATCATGCCGACCCGCTGGCAGGCCGCGCCGACCCAGGACAATATCGACGCCTACCTCACCGGTGGCTTCGAACTGTTCGGCCACGAGCATGAGCTGATCGGCGGCGTCACCCTGTCGCGCATCGAGGAGCGCGGTACCGCCAACTACGGCGGCTGGCAGCGGGCAAGTTCGGGCTACGCCGGGAGCATCGACAATATTTTCACCTGGGACGGCCACACGCCGAAGCCGGTGTTCAACAAGCTCGGCGAAAGCGACCTGACCGAAACCCAGTACGCCGCGTACCTCACCTCGCGCTGGCACCTGACCGACGCCGCCAGCCTGATCCTCGGCGCGCGGGTGGTGGACTGGAACCGCGACAGCAGGAGCCGGCTGTACAGCACCGGCGCGGTGACCAAGGCCGAACGCACCGAGACCGGCATCGTCATCCCCTATGCCGGGCTGGTCTACGACCTTAACGACACCTGGACGGCGTATGCCAGCTACACGCAGATCTTCAACCCGCAGAACGCCAACATCCGCGACGTCAACGGCACTCCGCTGGATCCGCAGGAAGGCACGGGTTACGAAGTGGGGATCAAGGCCGGCTTTCTTGAAGATCGCCTGAATGCCAGCCTGGCACTGTTCCGCGTCGAGCAGGACAACCTTGCCGTGGCCGACGGCGGCCGGCTGCAGCCCAACGGTTTCCAGGCCTACAAGGCGGAAAGCGGCACCACCAGCGAAGGGCTGGAGCTGGAGGTCAACGGCGAGATTCTCGAAGGCTGGCAGGTTACCGGGGGCTACTCGTACAGCGTCAGCTTCAACGCGGATGACGAGCGCATCGTCACCGAGATCCCGCGCAACAGCGTCAAGCTATTCACCACCTATCGGCTGCCCGGGGAACTGGACAGGCTGACCGTGGGCGGCGGGGTCAACTGGCAGAGCGAGACCGGCTACGCCCTGAGCTATGCCACCACCCAGAGCAGCTATACGATCGCCAACCTGATGGCGCGCTATCAGATCAGCCCGTCGCTGTCGGCTACATTGAATGTCAACAACCTGTTCGACAAGGAGTACCTGACGACCACGGCGGCGGGGTTGTACGGGGCTCCGCGCAACTTCATGACGACCTTGCGCTACGCCTACTGATCCGGAATTCGTGGTGGGCCTTATGGCCTCATCGCTGGCAAGCCAGCTCCCACAGGGACCGCATGCGCAGCTCAGAACCTTGTGGGAGCTGTCCGTCCAGCTCGATGCGTTCACCGTCCTTTTCCGGATAGAGCAGCACCGCCTCGTCCCCCTCCATCAGGGCCAGGTCCTTGATCCCGTCGAGGTTGAAGTCCTGGTAGACCAGCACGCTCTGCTTCCGACCTGACCTGCAACAGCGGCGGGCCGCCATCCGGGGCGTAGACGCTGATGATGCCGGGGCGGTGGCGCCGCTGACCAGGCGCCAGTGACTGCGGTCGATATCGCGAACGACTTCGTGCAGCGGTCTGATCATCTTGCCCGTTTCCCGACAGCCGTTGTCCCAATCGCGCGAGACAGGGCTTGCCCGGCGGCCTAGGATAGGCTCGCTTCGTCCTTGTGTGTCGAGTTATTTCCGGAAGGTCCCGTATGTCCACTACAACAACCAGTGCAGCTCCCCCTCTTTCAGCCACATCCACTGCCAGCCCCGGCAGCCAGCTGGTGATGCAGGTCATCGCCGGCTGCGCCCTCGCCCACCTGGTCAATGACCTGATCCAGGCGGTGCTACCGTCGATCTACCCGATCCTAAAGGCCAACTACGGCCTGAGCTTCACCCAGATCGGCCTGATCACCCTGACCTTCCAGCTCACCGCCTCGCTGCTGCAGCCTTGGGTCGGCTACCACACCGACCGCCATCCCAAGCCATGGCTGCTGCCGGTGGGCTCGATCTGCACGCTGGTCGGCATCATCATGCTGGCTTTCGTCGGCAGCTTCGGCGCCATCCTGCTGGCTTCGGCACTGGTGGGCATCGGTTCCTCCACTTTCCATCCGGAAGCCTCGCGCATCGCCCGCCTGGCCTCGGGAGGGCGCTTCGGCCTGGCCCAATCGACCTTCCAGGTCGGCGGCAACGCCGGCTCGGCCTTCGGCCCGCTGCTGGCCGCTGCCATCATCATTCCCTACGGCCAGGGCCACACCGCCTGGTTCGGCCTGGTGGCGCTGTTCTCGATGTTCGTCCTGTACAAGCTCAGCCGCTGGTACAGCCACCACCTGAGCCTGTTCAAGCTCAAGGCCGGCAGCAAGGCCACCCACGGCCTGTCCAGGCGCCGGGTGACCTTCGCCCTGGTGATCCTCGCGCTGCTGGTGTTCTCCAAGTACTTCTACATGACCAGCTTCACCAGTTATTTCACCTTCTACCTGATCGAGAAATTCGACCTGTCGGTAGCCAGCTCGCAACTGCACCTGTTCCTGTTCCTCGGTGCAGTGGCGGCGGGAACCTTCTTCGGCGGGCCGATCGGTGACCGCATCGGCCGCAAAGCGGTGATCTGGTTCTCCATCCTTGGTGCCGCGCCATTCACCCTGGCGCTGCCCTACACCGACCTGTTCTGGACCAGCGTGCTGAGCGTGATCATCGGCTTCATCATGGCCTCGGCGTTCTCCGCCATCGTGGTCTATGCGCAGGAACTGGTGCCGGGCAACGTCGGCATGATCGCCGGCATCTTCTTCGGCCTGATGTTCGGCTTCGGCGGCATCGGCGCCGCGCTGCTCGGCCACCTGGCCGACCTGCACGGGATCACCGAGGTGTACACCCTGTGCTCGTTCCTGCCGTTGCTGGGGATCCTGACGGTGCTGCTGCCGTCGACCAAAGGGGTCTGAGTTCTTCTGTGCTCTTGAGGGCCCAATCGCTGGCAAGCCAGCTCCCACAGGGCAGGTGTTGACCACAGGATTTGTGGCCGACGCGGTCACTGTGGGAGCTGGCTTGCCAGCTCCTACAGGGTAGGTGTTGACCATAGGATTTGTGGCCGACGCGGTCACTGTGGGAGCTGGCTTGCCAGCGATGAGGCCAGGTCTGACAACATCATTGCCCAACCCGGCCTCATCACTGGCCAGCTCTCACAGGCACCGAGGCGCCCCCCAGTTTTTTTAACGCATCAGAACACATATTTACTAATTTCGTCCCCGCCCCAGCCCCCTCAAGATCGGCCTCCTACAAAAACGAAGTGCGCCAAGCGTGCTCATCCTTGCCTTGGAGTCCGTCATGACCAACGCTGCGTCATCCGCACCGCTTATCGAGAAACACACGATCGGCTACGTGCCCCCCGAAGATCGCCATGGAAAGGTACGGGACCTGTTCACCCTCTGGTTCGGCGGCAATATCGCGCCGTTGCCCATCGTCACCGGGGCCCTCGGGGTCCAGTTGTTCCACCTGAACCTGGTCTGGGGCATCGTCGCGATCCTCGTCGGCCACCTGCTCGGCGGTGTGTTGATGGCCCTGCATTCGGCCCAGGGCCCGCAAATGGGCATCCCGCAGATGATCCAGAGCCGCGCCCAGTTCGGCTCCCTCGGCGCCCTGCTGGTGGTGGTGATCGCCGGCCTGATGTACATCGGCTTCTTCGCCTCCAATATCGTCCTGGCCGGCAAGTCCTTGCATGGCGTGGCCGAGAGCATCCCGGTGCCGGTGGGCATCGTGATCGGCGCCCTCGGCTCGGGAATCATCGGCATCATCGGCTACCGCTTCATCCACGTACTCAACCGCATCGGCACCTGGGTACTGGGCATCGGTATCGTGGTCGGCTTCGGCTACATCCTCAGCCACGTGCAGTCCGATGACTTCCTCACCCGCGGCAGCTTCAATCTGTCCGGCTGGCTGGCTACGGTGTCGCTCGCCGCGCTGTGGCAGATCGCCTTCGCCCCTTACGTGTCCGACTATTCGCGCTACCTGCCGGCCAACGTGCCAGTGGCGGCGACCTTCTGGACCACCTACCTGGGCTCGGCCCTGGGTTCGAGCCTGTCCTTCGCGTTCGGTGCCGTCGCGGTACTGGCGGTACCGGCCGGCATGGACAGCATGGACGCGGTCAAGCTCGCCACCGGCGCCATCGGCCCGCTGATGCTGGTGCTGTTCCTGCTCAGCGTGATCAGCCATAACGCTCTCAACCTGTATGGCGCGGTGCTGTCGCTGATCACCCTGGTGCAGACCTTCGCGTATCGCTGGATCCCTACCGCGAAAAGCCGTGCGGTGCTGTCGCTGGTGGTGCTGCTGGGTTGCTGCGTAGTGGCGGTGTTCGCCTCGGCGGACTTCATCGGCCACTTCGTCGATATGGTCCTGGTGCTGCTGGTGGTGCTGGTGCCGTGGACGGCGATCAACCTCATCGACTTCTATGCGATCCACAAGGGCGACTACGACATCGCCTCGATCTTCAAGGTCGATGGCGGCATCTATGGCCGTTACAACCCGCAGGCGCTGCTGGCCTACGCCATCGGCATCCTGGTGCAGATTCCGTTCATGAACACCCCGCTGTATGTCGGCCCGGTCTCGGCGCATATCGATGGCGCCGACCTGTCGTGGCTGGTCGGGCTGCTGGTCACCTCGCCGCTGTACTACTGGCTGGCGACCCGGGACAGTGCGTATCGCCGGCGGCAGACCAGCGCCAAGCTGGCGGCTGCGCACTGATCGCACGCAGCGCCTGAACGCAAAGGCCGCGGAGGTTTGCTCCGCGGCCTTTTTTCATACCGCTACGGTCAGCGGCGAAGCTGACACCGACAGCGTCAGCAATGCTTTGCAAATCCTCATGTTCAGCAACGCGTCACTGAGCAATTCCTGGTGGCGGTCATTGGCAGGTCGGGAAGGCAGGCGGCGTACTGGATGGCTTTGACGAGGTGTTCGGTTGCCCGCTGGATGGCGTCTTCATGAGAGAGGCCGGGGCCGACGCAGAGGATCGGGGGTGGATCGGGGACGAGCTTTTTCATGGTGTAACTCCTAGCCGGGTGATGCCGTCACCGACTCGCCGCTAAACGAGTGGGTGGCAGCTGTACGTGGGTTAGCAGACCGAGGGCTAGGAGACCCGGCGCACCCGAAGGTGCCCACACGCACAGCCGCCATTACAAGCGTCGCTGGAGTGCACTAGCCATTCGGACTGCTAATCCGTGTCGTCGATGTGCGACGACCGGCGAAGACTAGGCAGGGTTTCCCAAGGACGCAACCACCAAGCGGAGGTCGGGAGTATGCTTGGGAAACTGCCTACAAGAAAGTCGGAAATCGGTGAAGTTTCCAGACATATGCAACAGAACTTGACCCGGCCACTGAGTGCGGCATTCGGCAGCTCACCCCCGCAAGTAAACCAGCAACCTCCCCAGCATCTCGTCACACCCGCGCAATTGCTTCAGGCTGACGAACTCATCCGGCTTGTGTCCCTGGTCCATGCTACCCGGCCCGCACACCACGGTGGGAATCCCTGCCTGCTCGAAAAGCCCGCCCTCGGTACCGAAAGCCACGGTGCCGAACCCGTCGGAACCGCTGAGCATCGCCAGCAGCCTGGCCGCCTCGCTATCAGGCGCGGTGGCCAGCCCCGGATAGGCGCTCAGCGGTCGCAGGCTGACACCGGTAGCGGGCTCTACCGCCTGCATCTTCGGTACCAGTTCCGCCTCGGCAAAACGCTCCAGTTCATCCGCTACCACCTGCGCATCGAAGCCCGGCAAGGCCCGTACCTCGAAATCGAACTCGCATTCCGCCGGGACGATATTCAGCGCCCGGCCACCCTTGATCACGCCGGTCTGCACCGTGGAGAACGGCGGATCGAAGCGTTCGTCGTGCAGTTCGGGAGCGGCCAGGCGTTCGCCGATCTCGCCGAGCTTGCCGATCAGGCGCGCCGCATATTCGATGGCGTTCACGCCAAAGGGTGCGTAGGCCGAATGGCAGGCCGCGCCATGCACCTGGCAACGAATGGCCAGCTTGCCCTTGTGGCCGAGGACCGGCTTGAGCTCGGTGGGCTCGCCGATCAGGCACAGCACCGGCTTGTGCGGGCGCTGCTCCAGGGCGGCGAGCATCGAACGCACGCCGAGGCAGCCGACTTCTTCGTCATAGGAAAACGCCAGGTGCACCGGGGTGCGCAGCGGCGCGGCGACGAAGGCCGGGACCGCCGCCAGCACGCAGGCGATGAAGCCCTTCATGTCGGCAGCGCCGCGGCCATACAGGCGGCCGTCGCGCTCGCTCATGACAAAGGGCTCGACCGTCCACGCCTGGCCGTCCACCGGCACCACGTCGGTATGCCCGGACAGCACCACGCCGCCACGGTCCCGAGGGCCGATGGTGGCGAACAGATTGGCCTTGGTGCCCTCGTCGTTGAGAAACAGCTCGCTGTCCACGCCATGACTGGCCAGGTAGTCGCGGATAAAGGCGATCAGTTCCAGGTTGGAGTCGCGGCTGACCGTCGGGAAGGCGATCAAGCGCGCCAGCAGGCCACGGCTGTTCGCGTCATTCATCGCCCGGCACTCCGTAGCTCGGCGCGGCGGTGGGGTCGAGGGCGCGGGTCACGTAGTCCTGCATCTGCGGGCGGTAGGCCTGCCACAGGGCATCGAGCTGGCCGATGGGGTCTTCGTCGGCCCAGTCCACGCGCAGGTCCACCAGCGGCCAGGTCAGTTCCCCTGCCACCTTCAGCGCCGCCGAGTGCACCGGGCCGGCCTCGCCACCGGCGGCCATGGCGGCGTGCATCGCGGCCAGCAGGCGCTCGGGAAGCTGGCCGTCGGCCTGTTCGAAGGCGCTGACCATGGCTTCGATCACGTGGCGCCCGGAAAGCAGGTTGCCCGCCGCCGCGCACTGCTCGCCGGCCACGGCATGGTGCACGCCCAAGGCTTCGCTGCCGGTGAACAGCGCGACCCGGCCCTGGCTGTCGATCACCGTGACCTGGCGGTGCTGGCTCCAACCGTTGGCGCCGAGCGCTCGCTCCAGGGCATCGGCAGGCGCGCTCTGCTCACGCTCGAGCAGATCGAGGATCTGCGGGCCCAGGGCTGGCAGGGTGATGTTCTGCGTCGACACCGCGCCGACGCCGGCACGCACCCAGGGGCAGCGGGCGCCGACGGCGATGCTGGAGGAACTGATGGCGATGCCGACCTGGCCGGTTTCGGGGCAGCGGCCAATGATGGAGAAGGTCATGCAGGGGCTCCTTGAAGGTCTGGTTCAGAGAGCATTGTGGCTGGCCGCAGTGGAGCGGGAAATTCGCGGATTTATGGCTTGGGGGAAGGAAAAAACTGGCCTGGCCCCGCCAGGGCACCCACCCTCGGCTTTTTATCGCCAACCCCCAGTTATTAACTATTTTCGCCTTTTCCTGCGCTTCCCTAGTCTGGCCCCAGGCAACGGCGGTTCTCCGACCGTCCCCGAACACAACGCCTGGAGAAAGGGCAATGGGCATGACTTTGAACAACCTTGAAATCGATACCCTGGTGGTTGGCGCCGGACAGGCCGGGGTGGCCATGAGCGAACACCTGAGCAAGCTCGGCGTGCCGCACCTGGTGCTGGAGCGCAATCGCATCGCCGAAGCGTGGCGCACCGGCCGCTGGGATTCGCTGGTGGCCAACGGCCCGGTCTGGCACGACCGCTTCCCCGGCCTGGAATTCGACCTCGACGCCGACGCCTTCGCCGGCAAGGACCAGGTCGCCGATTACTTCGAAGCCTACGTGCGCAAGTACGACCTGCCGATCCGCACCGGCGTCCAGGTGAAAAAGGTCACCCGCAAAGCCGATCGCCCGGGCTTTACCATCGAAACCAGCGAAGGCACGCTGCATGCTGCCCGCGTGGTTGCCGCGACCGGCCCGTTCCAGCGCCCGGTGATCCCGGCCATCGCGCCGAAGGATCCGGCGCTGCACCAGATCCACTCCGCCGCCTACTTCAATCCGCAGCAGTTGCCCGAGGGCGCGGTGCTGGTGGTGGGCGCCGGCTCTTCCGGTGTGCAGATCGCCGACGAACTGATGCGTGCCGGGCGCAAGGTCTATCTCTCGGTGGGGGCCCACGACCGTCCGCCGCGCGCCTACCGCAACCGCGATTTCTGCTGGTGGCTGGGTGTGCTCGGCGAGTGGGACGCGGAAATCATGAAGCCCGGTCGCGAGCACGTGACCATCGCCGTCAGCGGCGCCCGCGGCGGCCATACCGTGGACTTCCGCGCCCTTGCCCACCAGGGCATGACCCTGGTCGGCCTGACCCAGTCGTTCCAGGATGGGGTCGTGCGCTTCCAGGACAACCTGGTGGACAACATCCGTCTCGGCGATGAGAACTACCTGGCGCTGCTGGACGCTGCCGACGCCTACATCGAACGCAACGGCCTCGACCTGCCGGAAGAACCGCAGGCCCGCATGCGCTTGCCCGACCCTGAATGCATGACCCGGCCGATCCTCGAACTGGACCTGGCCAAGGCCGGCGTCACCAGCGTGATCTGGGCCACCGGCTACGGCCTGGACTTCAGCTGGCTGGCGGTGGATGCCTTCGATGCCAACGGCAAACCCAGGCACCAGCGCGGCGTGTCCAGCGAGCCCGGCGTTTACTTCCTGGGGCTGCCATGGCTGTCGCGCCGTGGCTCCTCGTTCATCTGGGGCGTGTGGCACGACGCCAAGCACGTGGCCGGGCACATCGCCACCCAGCGCACCTACCTGGCCTACCGCGACAAGGCCCAGCGCCAGTCCGCCGCCGCTACCGAATCGTCTGAAAACGCTGCTCTCGAAGGAGTCAACTGATGCCAACCCATACCCGCATCCGCATGTTCAACACCAGAGCCACCTACCCCAACCAGACCCTCGACAACGACCTGTGCCAGGCCGTGCGTGCCGGTAATACCGTGTACGTACGGGGCCAGGTGGGGACCGATTTCGAAGGCAACCTGGTGGGCCTCGGCGACCCGCGCGCGCAGGCCGAACAAGCGATGAAGAACGTCAAGCAACTGCTGGAAGAAGCGGGTTCGGACCTGAGCCATATCGTCAAGACCACCACCTACATCACCGACCCGCGCTTCCGCGAACCGGTATACCGGGAAGTGGGCAAATGGCTGAAGGGCGTATTCCCGATTTCCACCGGCCTGGTGGTGGCCGGGCTGGCGCAGGCGGAATGGCTGATGGAAATCGACGTGATCGCGGTGATTCCGGAGTAAGCAAGACCGCAAGACCATGCACCATCCTGTGGGAGCTGGCTTGCCAGCGATGAGGCCCGACTGGACAACATCTTTGTTGTCGACGGCCAAATCGCTGGCAAGCCAGCTCCCACAGGGTTTTGGGCCAGCCGATTCAGGAAAGCCCGGAGAGTTCTTCCCGACAGAAATCCACGAACAACTGCGCCGGCCGGGTCAACTGCACCCGCTTCAGCTTGGCCGTGACCAGTCCGGACAATTCCACCGGCTCGGCGATGTCCACCGCCACCACTTTCTGCCCGTCATAGGTGCATTCCGAGCTCGGCCGGGTGACCAGCAGCGAGAAGCCGAAACCCTGCCCTACCATGCCCCGCACCATCTCGATCGATGGCGAGCTGAAGATGATGTTCGGGGTCAGCCCGAGGTCGTTGAACAGGCTGACGAAGTAGGTCCGGCTCGGCGCGACGTCCAGCAGGATCATCGGCTCCGGACACAGGTCGCGCAGTGATACCTGGGCCTGGCTGGCGAAACGATGCTTTTGCGGCAGCAGCACATAGGGCTTCTGCGGCGGCATCAGCGGTTCGGTCTCGATGGTGTTGTCCAGGTAGTGGTCGTACAGGAAGGCCAGGTCGAACGCCCCCGAGGTCAGCCCCTGCACCAGCTCCTGCTGCTCGCCGTCGCGCATGCGGATGTCCACGCCGGGATAACGCTCGCGGAACCCGGCGATCAGACGCGGCAGGTACAACGGCGCGACGGTTTCGAATACGCCGATATCGATCTGCCCGGCCACGGTGTCGTTGTCGGCCAGGGCGTTCTGCTCGAACTCCCGGGCCATCTGCAGCAGCGACTTGGTCTTGGCGTAGAAGCGCTTGCCACTGGGGGTCAGCGAGACGCCCTGGGCGTGATGGCGGATGAACAGCTGCACGCCGAAGCTCTCTTCCAGGCTCTTGATCGCCGTGGAAATCGACGGCTGGGCGATGTACAGCTGGCGCGAGGCCTCGGCAACGCTGCCAGCCTCCACCGTGGTGACGAAATACTTGAGTTGTCGCAGGGTGTAGGACGCCACGTGAACTTCTCCTGGCAGGTTTACCCATCACCTTACCCTAGCCGTGGAAAACCCCGACCGAGGTTTTTCCTCTGCCCGGACCATATTTTTCCTTGGCCTCACTTCCAGGCTTCACGCTCGAAGAAGGCACGCAGGTGTTCGATGAAGAACGACACCTTGGCCGACAGGTTCAGGCGCTCCAGGTACACCGCATAGATATCGGCAGGTGGTGTCTCGTAGTCGCCCAGCACCTCCACCAGCTCACCGGAACGCAGGTAGCGCGCCAGGTTCCACTCGGCCCGCATCAGGATCCCATGCCCCTCCAGCGCCCAGTTCAAGGCGACTTCGCCATCATTGGTGCTGAGCCCGCCGCGCACCTTGACCGATTCCGCCTGCTTGCCCCGACTCAGGCGCCAACTGCCGAAGGCGGCGTCGTTCTGGCGCAGCACGATGCAGTGGTGGTTGGCCAGGTCCCTGGGGGTTTCAGGGGTGCCGCAGCGCGCCAGGTAGGCCGGCGCGGCACACAGGCGCCGACGGTTGCTGGCGATCTTGCGCGCGATCAAGCGCGAGTCCGGCAGGTCGCCGAAGCGGATTGCCACATCGATGGCATCGTCCGGAAGGTTGATCGGACGGTCGGTAAGCTGCAATTGCACCTCCACTTCCGGATGCCGCTGGACGAAGGAAGAAATCGCCGGCCCCACGTGCGTGCGCCCGAAGCCCAGCGGCGCATTGACCCGCAACAGGCCCTTGGGCTCGGCCCGGCTGCTGGAGACCTGGCGCTCCATTTCCTCGATCTCGCCCACGATGCGCTGGGCGTTGACCAGGTACAGCTCGCCCTCGGCGGTGAGGCTGATGCTGCGCGTGGTGCGGTTGAGCAGACGCACGCCCAGGCGCTGCTCCAGCTGGGCCAGGCGCTTGGAAACCGCCGGCGGGGTCAGGTTCAGCTCCCTGGCCGTCGCCGCCAGGCTGCCAAGGCGCACCAGCTGGATAAAGAAGGCCAATTCCGAGACCGGACTCATTAGTAACCTCAGGTAAACAATGAAGTGAAATTCATTGTATTACCACGTTTCAGAAAAACCTTTAACTTTCCCTCCCGTGATTACCCACACGAAACCTGGGCTATCCCGCCGCTGCGACTTGCCTGGTCGCAGCGGCGCGACAAGCCCGGCCGACAAGAAAAAATCCGACTCACAACAATAAAGCGGAGAAAAACGGCCATGAAAGTTCTAGGCAAGTTATATGTGCAGGTCCTGATCGGCGTCAGCATCGGTATCGCCCTCGGGGTGTTCTGGCCCGAAGTCGGCGTCGATCTCAAGCCCTTGGGCGACGCCTTCATAAAACTGATCAAGATGGTCTTCGCGCCGATCATCTTCGCCACGGTGGTGCTCGGCATCGCCAAAATGGAAAACATGAAGGAACTGGGCCGGGTCGGCGCCCGCGCCCTGATCTACTTCGAAGTGCTGTCCACCTTCGCCCTGGTGCTGGGCCTTGTGGTGGTCAACCTGGCGCAGCCCGGCGTGGGCATGAACGTCGACCCGGCGACCCTGGATACCAAGAGCATCGCCAGCTACACCTCGGCGGCAGCGGCCGGCTCCGGCAGCTTCACCGACTTCCTCCTGCATATCATCCCGGCCAGCGTCACCGACGCCTTCGCCAAGAACGAGATCCTGCCGATCCTGCTGTTCTCGACCCTGCTGGGCATCGCCCTGGCCCATCTGGGCGAGCGCGGCAAACCGGTGGTGGACGTGCTGGAAAGCTTCTCCCACGGCATGTTCCACATCGTCGGCATGGTCATGCGTGTCGCCCCGCTGGCGGCCTGCGGCGCCATGGCCTTCACCGTCGGCAAGTACGGCCTGGGCTCGATCGTGTCCCTCGGCAAGCTGATGGCGACCATGTACATCACCTGCTTCCTCTTTGTCGTCATCGTTCTTGGGTTCGTGGCGCGCCTGTCCGGCTTCAGCCTGTGGAAGTTCCTGAAATACCTGAAGGAAGAACTGTTCACCGTGCTCGGCACCAGTTCCTCGGAATCGGTGGTACCGCAACTGATGGGCAAGCTGGAAAAAGCCGGGGTATCCAAGCCGGTGGTGGGCCTGGTGATTCCGTCCGGGCTGACCTTCAACCCCGATGGCCAGTGCATCTACTACACCATGGCGGCAATCTTCATCGCCCAGGCCACCAACACACCGCTGAGCCTGACCGACCAGCTCATCGTCCTCGGCGTGCTGCTGCTCACCTCCAAGGGTTCGGCCGGGGTGACCGGCTCCGGTTTTATCACCCTGGCCGCGACCCTGGCCTCGCTGGGCAGCATCCCGGTGGCCGGCATGGTCCTGCTGCTCGGGGTGGACCGCTTCATGTCCGAAGCCCGCGCCATCACCAACACCATCGGCAACGCCGTCGGCACCCTGGCCATCGCCAAATGGGTCGGCGCGCTGGACAGCGCCAAGCTCAACCGCGTCCTCGACGGCCAGCCCGAAGCCGAATCACACCGTGCAGAGGCAGCCCCCGCGCTGCACAACAACCAGACCGTGACACCGGCGACCACCGCCAGCGGTGCATGACCTGCACCCGACCCCACCCGCCTTGTGATGCTGTAAGGAGATAAACCGTGGAAAGAGAAGAAGCCGTCCAGTCGCTCACCGATACCCTGGCGAAATTCACCGCCTACATCGGCAAGCGCCTGCCCAGGGACGTCAAGGCCAAGACCGCCAAGCTGCGCGCGGCGGAAACCAACCCCCTGGCCATCGCCGTGTACGACTCCATGGCCGAGAACCAGGACTATGCCGACAAGCTCAACCGCCCGAGCTGCCAGGACACCGGGGTGATCCAGTACTTCGTCTCGGCCGGAGCGCGCTTCCCGCTGCTGGGCGAGATGGAGAGCATCCTGGAGAACGCCACGAAGGAGGCGACCATCCAGGGCCCGCTGCGCCACAACGCCGTGGAGACCTTCGTCGAGAAGAACACCGGGACCAATACCGGCTCGAAGATCCCGTGGCTGGACTGGGAAATCATCCCGGATGCCGACTACGCCATCGTCGACGTGTACATGGCCGGTGGCGGCTGCACCCTGCCCGGCTCGGCCAAGGTGCTGATGCCCGGCCAGGGCTACGAAGGGGTGACCGAGTTCGTCTTCGACGTGATCACCTCCCGCGGCGTCAATGCCTGTCCGCCGTTGCTGGTCGGCGTAGGTGTCTCGACCTCGGTCGAAACCGCCGCGCGCCTGTCGAAGAAAGCGATCCTGCGTGAAGTGGACTCCAGCCACCCGAACGAAAGCGCGGCGCTGATGGAAAAGCTGCTGGAAGAAGGCCTGAACGAAATCGGCATCGGCCCCCAGGGCCTGACCGGCAACAGCAGCGTGATGGGGGTGAACATCGAGTCCTCGGCCCGTCACCCTTCGACCATCGGTGTTGCCGTGTCCACCGGCTGCTGGGCCCACCGCCGCGGCAAGATCCGCATCAACGCCGACCTGTCCTACGACATCCTTTCCCATGAAGGTGTAGTTCTGTGAAAAAGATCCTCAGCACCCCGATCAAAGACGAAGACCTGGCCGAGCTCAACGTGGGCGACGTGGTCTACCTCACCGGCCAACTGGTGACTTGCCGCGACGTCGCGCACCGGCGCCTGATCGAACTGGGCCGCGAACTGCCGGTGGACCTGCGCGGTGGCGCGATCTTCCACGCCGGCCCCATCGTCAAGAAGAAGGACGATGGCAGTTTCGAGATGGTCTCCATCGGCCCGACCACCAGCATGCGCATGGAGAAGTTCGAGAAGGAATTCATCGAGCAGACCGGCGTCAAGCTGATCGTCGGCAAGGGCGGCATGGGCCCGGAAACCACCACCGGCTGCCTGGAGAACAAGGCAGTGCATGCGGTGTTCCCCGGTGGTTGCGCGGTGCTCGCGGCCACCAAGGTGGAAGAGATCGAACGTGCCGAATGGCAGGACCTGGGCATGCCCGAGACCCTGTGGGTCAACCGCGTGCGCGAGTTCGGCCCGCTGATCATTTCCATCGATACCAAGGGCAACAACCTGTTCGAACAGAACAAGAAGCGCTTCAACGAACGCAAGGGCTCGGTGATCGAGAAGATCAACGCGCAGGTGCGTTTCATCAAGTAAGACCACGACCGACCGGTGCCCACGCAGCACCGGTCGGCCGTTCCCTTCTTTACAGAACAACGAGATATCGCCATGTATCCAGCCAGTCATCACGCACTGCGCGAGACCTTCCGTGGCCTGCTCGCCCGCCCGGCCTGCCAGCGTACCGCTTCGGTGTTCGACCCCCTTTCCGCGCGCATCGCCGCCGACCTTGGCTTCGAGGTCGGCATCCTCGGTGGCTCGGTGGCCTCGTTGCAGGTGCTGGGCGCGCCGGACATCGCCCTGCTGACCTTGAGCGAGTTCGTCGAGCAGGCCACCCGCATCGGCCGGGTGTCGCGCCTGCCGGTGATCGCCGATGCCGACCATGGCTACGGCAATGCGCTCAATGTGATGCGCTGTGTCGCTGAGCTGGAACGGGCCGGGGTCGCCGCCCTGACCCTTGAGGACACCCTGCTGCCGGCGCGCTTCGAAGAGCCGCTGTCGGAGCTGATCAGTGTCGAGGAAGCCGTCGGCAAACTGCGCGCCGCGCAGCGGGCGCGGCAGGACCGCAGCCTGGCACTCATCGCCCGGACCCATGCCGGGGTGCAATCCTTGTCGCAGGTTATCCAGCGCACCCGGGCCTATCAGGAGGCCGGGGCAGACGGAATCTGCCTGATCGGGGTGAGGGACTTCGAGCAACTGGAAGCAATCGCCGAAGGATTGCGGGTGCCCCTGATGCTGGTGACCTATGGCAGCCAACAGGCCTGGGACGAACAACGCCTGACCGGACTCGGCGTGCGGATCGTGGTGGACGGGCATGCGGCCTGTTTCGCGGCGATCAAGGCCACTTACGACACCCTGCGAGCGCAACGCGGGCCGGATGCCGGCGCCGAGCTCAGGCCCGGCGAACTGGTGGCGCGGTACAGCAGGGCCGAGGAGTACCTGGGCTTGGCGCGGGAATATATGGGGGTGATTGCCTGATGGGGCTTGTGCTGCTCTTTCGGGCCTCATCGCTGGCAAGCCAGCTCCCACAGGTTTTCGTGCAAATCTCAAGGTTTGCAGTAACCCTGTGGGACAGGGGGTGATTGCCTGACAGGTCCTGGGCTGTTCTTTCAGGCCTCATCGCTGGCAAGCCAGCTCCCACAGTGACCACGTGCACCGCCGGACCTGTGGGAGCTGGCTTGCCAGCGATGAGGCCTGAGAGACCACCACACACTCCAGATCAGATCACTCCCGGGCCAGGGATTTGATCAGCGCGTGGTAATGCCCCATCAGGGCCTTGAACAGCAGCATCCTCGCCTCCGTCATCCTGTTGAATCTCATGCATCCACGGGCAATCCCGCAGTCGCGCGTCCAGCCGTGCGGCTTCCTGCAGCAACGCCTCGCTGGCGGCACGAGCCTGGCGCGAGCGCCAGCCCGAGGTGAACCCCAGGCGCTGGACTTCGGCCAGCGCTTCGTCGAGGTCCTGCATACCACGCTCCTGTGCTTCGCAGGCTACCGCAATGGACATGCCGCGCTCTTCGATACTGCTCGAGGCGGCGCTTATCCCGGCAAGGGCCAGGTTGGCGTCGTAGGTCTGGTCGCGCCCCTGGCGTGCCAGCAGGCGCACCTCGTTGCCCAGGTCGGTCCGGGCTGCCAGCGCCGTCCGGTCGACACTGCGCAACGCCATCAGGGTGGCACTGAGCCCCGCCTGGCCTTCCAGTGCCAACTTCATCGATTGGCGTGATTCACTGCCGACCTGACGGGCATCCTCCAGCAACTGCCGACCCTCGACCTTGATCCGGGCAAAGGCGGTCAACGCCAGATCGAACTTGCGCTGCTGTTGTTGCAGGGCCGCGTCACACTCGTTGCTCAAGGCAACGACCTGGTTCGCCAATTGGCCCAGGTGCGCCAGGTCCTTGCGCATCAGCCCCAGGCTGTCGCTGGCTTCCCCCTGCAGCACCCGCATGCCCTCGCGCAGCGCCCGCGCCTGCTCCTGACAGCGGGCCAGATGTGCGCGCTGGCGCAGGCACAGGTCCAGCAGGAGGACGCCAGCACAGGCGCCGAGAGCCGCGAACAGCCCCAGGAGCGGCTCCAGCAACAGGATGACCACAAGGATCAGGCAGTAGCGAAATGAAACGGTGGCTGGTGGCATGCGGGCAGAAGGTCCCTCAACGGCTGCGCAAACGTGTGCGTATCAAGTGTGGCGGCTTTTTTCCCGGGTTGCCGTGGTCCGCGCTGCCGGGATAAACAAAAAGCCTGCGCGGATAAACGAAAGCCTTCAGAGCTGCTCGCGATAGCGTCCCGGCCCCATGCCGAACCAGCGCTCGCACGCCTTGTTGAAAGCGCTCTGATGGCGAAAACCGACCTGGTAGGCAATCTGCTTGAAGCTCAGGGTGCTGTTGCGCAATAGCCGATGGCTGTCGCGCAGCCTCACCTCGTCGAGCAAACGCACGAAGCTGTGCCCCTCGCCTTCCAGGTTGCGACTCAGGCGCGGGCCACTCATGGCCAGCACCTCGGCGACCCGGGCCAGGGTTACCGGACGCCCCTGGCCCAGTTGCTCGCTGATGACCGCGCGGACCTTCAGGCTGAGGCGATCGCCGCCCATCTGCGCCTGCCAGCGTGCCAAATAGTCGCTATGTACTGCATGCAGCGCCGGATCGTGGCTGGCCACCGGCAGCGCGGCATCGGCATGGCTGAACAGCAGGGCATTCTGCGCCGCGCCGTGCTGGATATGCTCACCGTAGACCCGCCTTGCATCGGCGCTGACGGTGCACGGCGGATAGCTCAGCTCTGCGCGCAATGGACGGATTGTCCGCCCCGGCACCAGCCAGCACAGCAGGCCGACGGTGATCGCCGCCACCGCGTCGATGAACACCCGCGACAGTTCGCGCTGGCCGGTTCCGGTGGGCACGCCGACCAGGCGCACACCGTCGCTGCGCTCTTCGACGAACAGGCAGAAACCGGTGCCCACCAGATGGTGATGCTCGGCCAGGCTCACCAGCACGCTCTTGATAGTCCGGCTGGACATCACCGCGTAGCCAAGTGGCCCGAGGTGGGCCGGGTGAGCATGCTCGAACGCACGCAGGCCGATCCCCGGATCGCCGCCGAGCAGGCTGGCCTGGTCGAACACAGCGTCGAGGCTGGCCAAGGGTATGAAGGCAGGCGCGGACGGGTCCAGCAAGGGTTCGGCCAGGCGCTGGCACAGCTCGCGAACGGCTGGCTGGACGCCTCCCAGCGCGGAGATCAGGGCGTTGGCAAAAGTCCGCGAAACGGTTGGCATGGACGAATTCCAGAAACGAATGGGTCAGGCATGTCCGGGGTCAGTCGTATGACCACCGAAAGCGCATTTGACTCAATGAATCGCCTTCCAGGACACAACCTTTAGTGGCGTAGGGGCTTTCCCGATAAGGGTTGCCGGGTGCTAGGGGAAACCATCAAGCGACTGGCAGCGATGGAGTGGTTGTCGCATGACTCTGACCTTAGGACGCCCCCGTGAAACCTCTCACCGATGCGGAAGACGTTGCGTCATCAGCACAAACCCCGCGAGCGAGTCGGCATTCCTCATGACCACCGCCTGACGAATGCCCGCATGCGTGGTGAAGTAGTCCCTGCGCTGGTTGGCATCAAGCGGCTCGCGCAAGCCGAACCTGGCAGCCTCGCGCTTGATCAGCCGGCTATATAGCAAGCTGTTCTGCTCGTTCATGTCCGCCTCGTCAGGCCCGAGGGCGACCTCGCCCTGGGAGGTGGCATGCAGTTCATCCACCAGCGCCGGGATGCTCCGCACCTCGCTGAGCGGCGATACGCTGTACCAGTAGTCGGTCACCATATCCTCCGGACTGGTGAAGAACAGGTCGGTGGTAAGGACGTGAAATTCTTCATGCATGGAGGTCACCGCACTGTCGAAGAGATTGCCACGCAGGTGGCGGGCGGCCAGCTCCAGCCTCGCACCCCGGCCCTGCGACTGCCGTGTGGCGCCGACATGCTGCAGGTCCTGCGGCTCGCTCAGCATCAGTCGCCAGCTTTGCCCATGTTCCAATTGCAACAGGCCATCATGGGCCGCCTGGAAAACCCCTTGCAGCTGCGCGAGGAACAGGCGCTTGGCGGCGGTCAGGCGAAAATCGGTGATGCCGAAGGTTGAGTAGAGTGCCTCGTTAAGCTGCTCGTCGGGCCTGCGCCCCAAGGCGTCGACGGTGTCCTTCAGCATGCCCCTGGCGATCTGGAAGCTACGCCTCACGGCGCCCTGCATGTCCATCGGAAAGTTATCCAACCCCGAGGCGAGCAAATGGTCGCCGCCGTCAATCAGCTCGCTTTCCGCCTCGTCCAGCACATCGAACCCCCGATATCCATCGGCATCCCGCCGATTCACCGGCGCGTTCCCCACCATCCGATACAGGTTCAGACCATCCACCTCCCCCGCCGGATCCGGGTTCAACCAGCGTTGCCAGTCCGCCCGGTAATAACGCGCACCGTAGTAATACAACCCGCTGGCATCGCGCTCCTTGCCGGAATATCGCAGGGTCCGGTAACTGGCCTCGACCTCGTTGCGCGCCGCCGACCAGGCCGTTTCGCCGAAGGGGTAATAGGTCTCCTGGCTGATCAACCCGGCCTCGTCGTCCAGTTCCAGCTGGCAGGAGCCCAGATGATCGCCCAGGGCATAGCGACACTGGTCCTGCGGCACGGCGTCGGGCCGCCCGTCCAGCCAGTGCAGCAGGCGGATGGCGCAGGTGCCGGCCTGCACCACCAGCACCTCGTAGTGCTCGCCTCCGGCACTGCGCCGGTGTCGCTCCAGACCAGGCAGATAGCGCACTTCGCCGAGCAAGGTGCGGGCGCCGGCTTGCTGCAGGCGCCTTTTACGCCGCCGCTGTCCCTCGCCGTCATAGACATAGCGCTCGCAATCATCCAGCCCCTCGTCGCGCCGCACCGGGCTGACGCTGGACAGTCGATTGCGCAGATCCCACTCCACCGTTTGCCCGGCCTGCAACTGTCGAGGGTTGCCGTTGCGATCGTATGCCGCGAGGTAGTCATCCTCCGCGGGTGGCCGTTCATCCACCGCCGCCAGGCAGCGATTGCTCCCCGCCGCAGCCACCAGGACCCGACCATGCGCCTGGGCACCGACATGCACCAGGCGCAAGAGATTGCCGCCGGCGTCGTATTCGTAGGTTTGTCGGTAGTTGCTGACTGCCGCCGGATCATCCAGCGCGCCGGGGCCACGGCGGACGGCACCGGCCTCCTGCCCACGGGCTTCGATCAGTTGCCCCAGGCTGTCGTGACGGTACTCGCAGCGCGCCTCGACACGCTGGTTGGCGAAATGGCGCACGGGCTGGGCACGGTCCTCGATGGACAGCACATTGCCTGCCGGGTCGCAGAGGTAATGCAGGTCTTGCACAAGCCGGCCACTGGCATGACTGCTGTGCAGGCGGGTCAGGCGCCCGTCCTCGGGACGATGCTCGCGGCCGATCCGCACGCCATTGCCGAGCAACTCCTCGACCACATGCCCTGCAGCGTCGTAGCGCAAGGCCTGAACCAGCACGCGCGGCTGCTCCTGACCGTTCGACCATACCTGCAAGTTGCGCAGCCGCCCGAGCAGGTCAAGGCCTGTGTACTGACGGTTGCCGGAGGCATCGATCTGTTCCCGCACCTCGCCGAGAGCGGTATGACGCCAGAGGGTCGATGCCGATTCGGTTTCGAGCAAGGCATCCCTCGCTTCGGGTTCCAGTGGCCAGTCCGGCCAATGCGCCTCGCCCAGGAAGCGCCAGGTTTCGAAGGCCACCGCGCCGCACAGGGCATATGCCGGATAGCGCCGGCTACCCGCTGTATCGTCGCGGCGCAGCAGACGGCCACAAGCATTGTGCGGCGCCAGCGCAGGATCGGCACCCGCATAGTCACGGCGCTCGCTGCAGGTACGCGGATGACTCGAGGACTGTTCGTGGATCGCCAGCACACGCAACAGCCCGTCGTACTCGAACTCGCGGTGATTACCCTGACCATCCTCGCTCCACACCGGTTGCCCGGCCTCACCGAACAGGGTGCAACGAAAACCGCTGTCGACCCTGTCGCTACTCAGTTCACGGCCACTGAGGCCATGCGCGCCAAGGCGGTTCGCCGGCCCGTTGCTTGCCCAGAGCCGCGGGTCCCAGCTGGCAAGGTGATGCCCAACAGCACCGAAGCCCTGGCGCTGAACCCGGGTCTCGGCCGCTGCCTGCGCCGTATCGCGGCAATAGTCCACCTGGCGCACGACCAGCCCGCGCGGGTCGACCGCATGCAACACCGGGGTAAGGGCATGGACAGCGGCGGACATGGGCAGGCCTCGCTGAAGACGAGCCTGACTGTAACGCCGCAGCGCCCATGGCACACCTGATAAAAATGTCAGGTCAGCCACCGACAAGCCTCCACCCCTCCTGCATCTGTAGGATAGTGATCCACCACCCTTTACCGCGAAACTCGATCCAGGCCCTGCCCCCTCCGGCCACCCCAAGACCCCTGACGAAACCAATAACAACAGTCGCACAGAGGTAGTTGCCCATGTCCCGGCACGAATACAGTCCCGCCCGCCTGTTGCAGGCCTTCAGCAGCATGACCCTGGAGCTCCAGCGCCTGGCGCAGAACCAGGACCTCGCGAACTTCCACCGCCCGGCCCTGGACTGCGTCGGCCAGGTGCTGCCCTTCGCCAGCGCGTGGTGGGGCCGCGCCGCGTTGATCGACGGCTTGCCGGAAGAACACAGCTCCTACCTGCATGGGCTGCCCGCCAGCTACCTGCCGGACTGGCAGTCCATCCGCCATATCGACGTCACGGTCGGCCGGGTCCACGCCCATCCCGGGCAGTCGGTGATCATCGACATGCGCGATCCCGATAACGGCCCCGGCCTCAACTGGCTGGGGCAGGCCTACGGTATCGGCGAGCTGCTGTGCGTGGTGCATGTCGATCCGCGAACCCTGCTGAGCGATCACCTGGCCCTGTACCGCGCACCCGGCGCGCCGCGCTTCACCGAACAGGACCGGCTGATCCTCGATAACGCCATGCTGCACCTGGTCGCGGCGGTGTCGGCCAACCAGATCCGTACCCTGGTGACCAAGCGCGAGTCCCTCAGCCCGTCGCGCAACCTGGCGCTGGCGGTGTGCGACCAGCGCGGCACCTTGCAGTGTGCCGAGCGTGGATTCGTCGATCTGCTGCTGGGTGAGTGGCCGCAGTGGAGCGGCCCGCTGCTGCCGATGGCCGTGGACGGCCGCGGGCATGAGGGCAAGCACCTGCAGATCGAAGCCTCGGCGGTAGGTGACCTGTTTCTCCTCGCCGCCCGCCCCCGCGGTGCCCTGGCCCAGTTGAGCCCGCGGGAACAGGATGTCGCCCTGGGCTTCGGCGAGGGCAAGACCTACAAGGAAATCGCCCGCGACCTGGGCATGGCACCCAATACCGTGCGCCACCATATCCGCGCTATCTATCACAAGCTCGGGGTCAACGATAAGACCCGCATCGCCCAGTTGCTGCATACCCCGCCCGACTGACCCCGGCCCCTGATCGACCCTGACCGCCCGCCGACGCCTAGCGCCGGTGACGGCCCGGC
Source organism: Pseudomonas sp. GD04058 (assembly GCF_029836855.1). NCBI lineage: Bacteria > Pseudomonadati > Pseudomonadota > Gammaproteobacteria > Pseudomonadales > Pseudomonadaceae > Pseudomonas > Pseudomonas sp. GD04058. The sequence continues at coordinate 237,647 of NZ_JAOECN010000004.1, read as the reverse complement.
TTTGCCTGCGATTTGCCAACCACAGAAGAAGAGACACCACGACCATGACCGCTCCCTTGATCCGCACGCTGGCCCTGGCCGGCGCCCTGTCGAGCCTGCATGCCCAGGCCGCCGACCTCAACGCCCGGGATTTTTTCGGCGCGCCTTCCGGCACCAGCCTCGGCGTGCTGTACCTGCCGGCCACCCGTGCCGGCGACTTCCACGGCCCGGCCGATAGCACCGGCAAGGCCGAGCTGAAGGTCAATGCCGTGGCCTACCGCCAGGTGTTCTTCAGCGACCTTTGCGGCACCCTGTGTACCCCGCAGTTCATCGTGCCCTTCGCCGACATCGATGCGCGCCTGCCCGGCGCGAGCCGGCATACCGGGGAAAGCGGCTTCGGTGACCCGCAGGTGGGCGGCACGCTGTTTTTCATCAACGACCCGGCCAGCCGTACCTACAGCGGCCTGCTGACCCTGGTCACCCTGCCGGTCGGCGAATACCACGGGCAGAATCCGGACGTCTCGCCCGGTGCCAATCGCTGGGGCACCACCTTCGTTTACAACTACACCCGGGGCATCGGCGAGAAGTGGGTGCTGGAAGCCAACCTCGAAGCCCAGCTCTACGGCAAGAACGACGACTACTTCGGCAGCGACCTCAAGCAGGACCCGCTGTATCGTCTGCAAGCCTTCGCCTCCTACGACTTCACGCCCGCCACCTACGGCGCCCTGCGCCTGATCCATGCCGACGGCGGTGAACTGAAGATCGACGGCCAGCGCATCGACGACACCCACAAGCGCTACACCCAGGTGGGCTTCGAGCTCGGCCACTGGCTGGACCGGCAAAACCAGTTGATGTTCAGCCTGTCGCAGAACGTCGCCACCGACAACGGCTACCACGGGACCGACGCCTTGCTGCGCCTGGTCCATGTGTTCTGACGCGGAGATGCCCATGAGCAGCAAGCCCCTGTCCGCTGGATCCGCAACCGCTTCGTCGCACCTGGCCCTGCTGGCGGCCATCGTCCTGTTCGCCGCGATCACCCCGACCGTCCTCATGACCGCGCCGGCGGTGGCCGCGCAACTGGCCACCCAGTGGAACCTGAGCCCGTCACGGATCGGCGATCTGTTTTCCGCCGAACTGGGGGCCATGAGCCTGGCCACCCTTCCCGCCTTCTGGTGGCTCAAGCACGCCGACTGGCGACGGGTCGCCCTGCTCGCCGGCCTCGCTTTCATTTCTGCCAACCTGCTGTCGATCTACGCCATCGATTACTCCACGCTGCTGGCCCTGCGCTTTTGCAGCGCTTTGGCCGGCGGCTCGCTGATGATCGTGTGCCTGTCGAGCGCAGCGTCCACCAGCAATCCGAGCCGGGTCTACGGCCTGTGGGTCATGGGTCAGTTGGTGGTCGGGGCGATCGGCCTGAGCCTGCTGCCGCGCCTGTTCGGGCACTACGGGCTGGCCGCCTGCTACCTGTCGCTGGCGATACTGATGGCGCTGTTCCTGCCACTGGCGCGTTGCTTCCCGCAAGGTGCGCCGGCCGCACCAACGGGCCCCGACGCAGCGCCCTCGGCGAACAAAGGCAAGATCGTCCTGGGGATCCTCGGCATCCTTACCTTCTACATCAGCCTCAGCGGCGTGTGGACCTTCATCGGCGCGATCGGCGCCGCCGCCGGGATCGGCGCCGAAATCAGCGGCGAAGTGCTGGCCATCGCCACCCTGATGGGCATCGTCGGTGCCGGTTGCGCCTCGCTGATCGGCGAGCGCCTGCCGCGTGGCCTGCTGTTGCTGGCCGGCTACGGGCTGATGGTCGGTTCGGTGCTGCTGCTCCTCGGCCAACCGGCTCTGGCGCGGCTGGCGCTGGCGGCACTGGTGTTCAAGTTCACCTGGACCTTCATCCTGCCGCTGGTGCTCGCCTGCCTGGCCGACCTCGACCGCTCCGGCCGCCTGATGAACGCGTCCAACCTGGTGATCGGCGCCGGCCTGGCAATCGGCCCGGCCATTGCCGGGCGCCTGATCGAAAGCAGCGGCAGCTACCAGCCGCTGCTGATCGGCGCCGCCGTCCTGACCTTCACCTCCCTGCTGCTGATCCTCGGTTGCCGTCGCGGCGCCTGAGCCCTCCCTTCACCTGGAAAAAACGGAATCATCATGAGCCGAAACACTGCCTTTTTCTTCGACGAACTGAGCCTCTGGCACAGCGCCGGCCTGCATGCCCTGACCTTGCCGGTAGGCGGCTGGGTGCAGCCTCCGGCTGCGGCCGGACATGCCGAGTCACCGGAAACCAAGCGCCGCCTGAAAAGCCTGCTGGATGTCTCCGGCCTGACCCGCCGGTTACAGGTGCGCGGTGCGGCGCCTGCCAGCGAAGAGGATCTGCTGCGCGTCCACACGCCGGATTACCTGCAACGCTTCAGGGCCCTCAGCGATGCCGGTGGCGGCGAGCTGGGCCCGCACGCGCCAATCGGGCCGGGCAGCTACGGGATCGCCAGGCTGTCCGCCGGCCTGGCGATGGCGGCGGTAGACGCGGTGCTGGCTGGCGAGGTGGACAACGCCTATTCCCTGTCGCGCCCGCCGGGCCATCACTGCCTGGCCGACGGCGCCATGGGATTCTGCTTCCTGGCCAATATCGCCGTCGCCATCGAAGTGGCCAAGGCCAGGCGCGGGCTGGGCAAGGTGGCAGTGATCGACTGGGACGTGCACCACGGCAACGGCACCCAGTCGATCTTCGAGGAACGTGGTGACGTGCTGAGCATTTCCCTGCACCAGGACGGCTGCTTCCCGGCCGGCTACAGCGGCGAGGACGAGCGCGGGCGCGGCGCCGGGCTGGGCGCGAATATCAACATTCCCCTGCCGCCGGGCAGCGGGCATGCGGCCTATATCCACGCGATGGAGCGCATCGTGGTGCCGGCGCTGGAGCGTTTCGAGCCGGAACTGATCATCGTCGCCTGCGGCTACGACGCCAACGCCGTGGACCCGCTGGCGCGGATGCTGCTGCACAGCGACTCGTTCCGCGAGATGACCCGGCTGGTACGCGAAGCCGCCGAGCGCCTGTGCCAGGGGCGGCTGGTGCTGGTGCATGAGGGCGGTTACTCGGAGGCCTATGTGCCGTTCTGCGGGCTGGCGACGATCGAGGAGCTGGCAGGCGTGAGGACCGGGGTGGACGATCCGATGCTGGAGTTCGTGCAGTTGCAGCAGCCGGTCGAGACCGTGGCAGCGTTCCAGCGGCAGTGGGTCGAGGGCCTGGCAGGCCGGTGCCTGCCCTGAGGGCAAGGGGGTTGTCGAGCATCCCTCTATCCACACGGCCGTGAATAGTGGCAGGATGCCGCATCACTCCCGGAGCATTGCCATGCCCTTGTCGAAACCACCCAGACTGCCTGCGAGGTTCTGATGCCAACCCTGCGTGCGATCGTCGATGACTGGTACGACAAGGCCTGGGGGGCGCACAAAAGCGGCAAGAAAGGCCTGCTCCCGGAACTGGAGCGCTCGCCACTGATGTGGCGAAGCTCCAGTCCCTGGAAGTGTGAACCGGGAGACGTCCAGTTCAGCAATACCAAGGAAAGCAGCTACACCTCCAAGCTGCCCAGGCTCGACACCAGGACGCTGGAACAGAACTGGAGAAGCGTTCGCCTGGGCCTGTCCAGCGGCAGCTTTGTCGGCGAGGAACAACTGAACCCGCTGATCCCGCGGATGAACAGCAAGAACGTGATCAAGCGCGTGAAGGCCCGGGTGAAATCCAGCGGCCTGAACGCCTCGATGGTGGTCAGGCGCGAGCTGGCCTCGGTCGCCGACAACACGCTATTCATCAAGGGTACCCTGGAGGATGGCTCCCCCCTGTCCGCTGCCGTGTGGTTCGAGCGCGCCACGGTGGCCTGGAGACTGCAATCCTGGTGCGGCATCGTCATTAAAGACATCACGAACCATCCTTCCCTGCACGGCATCTATGAACACCCGAACGCCCTGACCCTGGACAACGGCCTGAACAGCCTGAGTTTTGGCGAGCCGATATTCATCGAGTCGTCGGTGGTTGTCGCGGGCTCGGCGACCACCATTCCCGTACTGGCGGGCGCGCACTATTACGTGGGTTTCAGGTTCGGCCCCAACCTGCAACGGGCGGTGCGCAAACGCACGCCCCTGGTGCTGATCGGCAACCAGATGAACGCCAGTGCCTGGCGTTCGACGCCCTTCGACTTGAGCTTCACCGATCTGGAACTGCGCAATTGCACCCTGTTGATCAAGACCCGCCAACTCGATGACGGCGGCACCCTGGTCTGGGACAGCCGCTGCTACCTGGAGGGTCGCGGTCTCGGTGGGCAACGTTACCGCACGGAACTGGGCAGCGATAACTGCATCCTGCGCTGGAACCTGCAGCTCAGCGCCAGTCTCGATTACGATCCAGCAGACGTGCATGAAACCGACTCACCACAAAACGCCGAGCTGGCCGGGGCCGAGGAGGACTTTTTCCTCGACTCGCCGGCGACCTACCCGCCCCTGCAGAAACTGGAACGCTACGATGCCTGGCTCGGCGGTGCGGCGTGGCGCAGTGGCGACATTACGTCGGAGATCTATGGGTCGCTGGCCGAGGCGCAGTTCCTTCACCTGCAGTTCGGCATCGCCCTGACCAGCCTCAAGACCACCGACGCCGCCCTGGTCTTTCGCGGCACGCCGACGGTCAACAGGCCATCCGACGCCTTCACCTGGCACCGCTCGCTGTTCCGCGTTGCCGTAGGCCAGCCGTTCAATAGCGGGCAGCGGCGCATCAGCCATGAATCCCATATCCGGATAATGGCCGGCGACATCCCCTGCGAAGGCTTTTTCGAACCGCGGGAGGACAAACCCATCCTGAACCTGCGCCCGGCACGCGACACGGATATTCCCCGCTTTGCCGCAGGCCTCAAGATTGATATCCCGGCCGACACCCTGCCTGCCGTCGACCAGTTCACCCTGCGTTTCAACCTGATCAGCGGCCGCGGCCAGGTAATCGCCAGCAATGACGGAGACTTCCAGTTGCTCGACCCCTCGGAGGAACCCTGATGCCCGCAGTACGCATCATCAGCTGGAACATCTTCAACTTCGCCGCCGGCAAGAACGGCGTACTGAGCCGGGCCGACAGTACCGAGCGCATGCTGGAAGTGGTGCATCCGGCCACCGGAGCTGCCGCCTGCGACATCTTCGTGATCATCGAACCGGTGACCAAGAAGGCCAAGGTCGGTGCGATCGCCACGGGCGGCGGCCCCACCGGCGGCACGCAGATCCTCGGCATGCTCCAGTCGCGGGCTACCGGCGGTGCCGACTGGGCCGTCGCCGACACCCTGTGCATCTACAGCAAGACCAAGGGCGAGACGGTACTGGTGTTCTATCGCACGCCCGTGGTGACCATCAGCGCAGGCCCGGTGCTGCTGTCGAACGTGGCCGCGGTAATGCCCAACTGGCGCATCCTCAATGTCCGGGAAAGCTGCCCTTTCCACATCACCTTCAGCCTGACCGGCAGCGGCACCACGTTCGAGCTGATCGCCCAGCATGCCCCCAGCCCCAGCTACGGTCATGCCAACAACCGCAAGGCCAATGTCGGTGTGCAGCAGGTCGGCGTGCATGCCAGCGTGACCGGCAATACGCGGGTGGTGTACCTGGGCGACCTGAACCTGTGCGGCGTTCCCGACCCGACCCTGGCGCCCGCCTGCGATCTCACCGGCCATGACGATGACCGCACTACCTTGAACAACCTGGGTATGACCCTGGTGGCCGGGGAGGATCGCTCCAGCCTGAAAAAGGGCGCAGCGCAATACACCACCTACCGTGAGCACGCCTACGACAACATCCTCGCCAAAGGCCATACCGCCGTTGCCAACGCGGCCGTCATCGACCTGATCGCGCCGCTGATCACCACGTACCAGTTGACCAAGCCGGGCGCCATCGCGGCCAATGTGTTCGCCAGCAAGTCGCTGTTCTACAAGGTCCGCATCGGCAAGAACCGCGGCATCAGCGATCACCTGCCGATCAAGGTCACGGTCACCTTCTGAGTCAGTCCCAGAGCAACGCGTCGTCCGGCAATTCCAGCCATTGCGCGTCCTCGATCTCGCCCGGCTCCGCCTCTTGATCGTCTTCATCCTCAGGAGGCGCGGCGGTCAGCAGGATATCCGCACGCTCCACCAACTGGGTGGTCTCGTTGCGCTGCAGGGTGACCTCGATATGCCAATCGCCGGCGGGCAGCTCCTGCTTCGGCACCGAGGCGTAGCCCTGGTCGTCGAGGGTACCTTCGGCCAGGGTTGTCTCTTCCAGCATCAGTCGATACGGCACCTTGGCCAGCGGGGCATTGTCCTCGTCCAGCAAGCTGACTTCGATCATCGGTTCCTGACAGGGCAGGATCGGACTGCCCAGGGCAGTGGACGCCGGCAGTGCCGCCACCGCCGAATCCATGGCCGCATAGCTGGCCACGGGGTCGTCATCGACGGGCACCTCCGTCGGCGGGACCACGGCGAACGACTGTGGTTGCAGCATCATGCCCTCGCCCTCCGCTCCAGCAACCATTCGCGCACATCGCCATCGAGCAAATCGAGGCGATCGGCCGGACGCAGGCGGGTGTCGCCGAGCCGCAGATGGACCCAGTCCAAGTCCGCCCGACTCAAGTCATGGTCCAGGGCCATGGCCATATTGGCCAGACGCAGTACATCCGGCCGCTCCTTGATTCCATAGCCGAGCGCCACCTGACCAACGCTGCGCAAGCGCGTCAGCAGCGCCTGCGGGCCGAGGCGCTCGCACCGCTGCGGCCAATGCCTGCTGACACACGCAGCGACGGCCTTGAGGAATACCTCGTCGGTGGCCTGGGCCAACTGCTGCATCTGCAGGTTATTGATCAGCAGCATCACGGCTCTCCTCCCCTGGCTCGAAAACCCGCCAGCTCGTGCCCTCGTCAAGCTCAACCACCAGCCGCCGCATGGGCCCGAGCAGCGCCCGGTATTGCAAGGCATCGCAGGTGGGAAGAAATACCGACAGCACCCGGGGATCGTAGAAACGGAAATTCAGGACACGCCTGTCTTCGGTACGCACCCGCAGGAATTTCTTGCAGTGGCGGCGCAGGCGGTCCATCGACAGGTCCGCCGGCGCCACCAGCAGGATGCCCCAGGCATTGCCCCAGCCCAGGTCCAGCAGGGTCAGGCTGGCCGGAGCCCGCGCCGGCAGCCTGACCAGCCACGGCGCCGCGGCCTTGAGGCGCGGAATCAACTCGCCTGAATACAGGCAATCGCACGTCAGTCCGCTGCGCTCCAGCCACGGCAGTATCGCCGGATCCCGGGCACCATCGAGCAAGGCGTAGACCTGCTGGTCGTCGGCGTCGCCCCCAGGCCAGAGCAGGTCGGGCAGGCGCTCCAGCGCAGAAAGCCCGGACAGGTTCTCGGTCATCGCTTGCCCTCGCAGATTTCACAGAATGGCGTGCCTCGTTCGGCCGCCTGCTCCAGCACGGCCGCCTGGGCGTCTTGTACCGCTTCGATAGGTTGCTGGACAGGATCCGCCACGGCGGGCGCCTGGGCTTTGGCCTGCTCGCAGATCTCGCAAAAAGGCATGGCCTGCTGTGCCGCCTGCTCCAGCACCTGTGCCTGGGCATCCTGGACCTGCTCGGCCGCTGTCGGCTCGACGGCTGCCAGGGCGGCAGCCGGTTGTGCCTTGGCCAGCTCGCACGCCTCGCAGAACGGCGCCGCCTCCTGCGCGGCCTGCTCGAGCATTGCGGCGAGGGTGTCCTGGGCCTCGGCCTGCGCCGGCGACGTTGCAGGCACCTCCTTGGCCACCGCCACGGGCACCACCGCCTCCACCCGTTCTGGCTGCGGCGCTGGCGGCGCCGGGGCAGCGACCACGGTAACGGCTTCGGCAGCATGGGTAATGACTTGCGCACGCCAGGCATAACGATCAGCGCGCAGGTTGCCGAACTGCAATTCATTGGCGACCTGATGCAGTACCTGTTCGTCGCTGAGGCGGTGAATCAGCAAGGTCTGCCGGGCCAGCATCGCGCGCAGTTCCAACAGCCGGTCGCGCAAGTGAAACTGCACGAACGCCTCGGCCTGCCAGGCATCCCCGAGGTCGACGCGCCGCTGCCAGGACAGGTTGCCACCGTCACGGGCAATGGCCGGGAACTCGGCCTGTTCGCACAGGCCGATCTGTTCCACGCCGTCGGCAAGCCATATGCGCATGGTCGTCCCGGGAAGTCGAAAAATGTGCCGACACACTACCGCGAGCAATGGCCTTTAGCCAGATCAGCACGAAAGCCGCAGTGGCGCCGTTCAGGATTTCTACCGAACGTAGGTCAATAAGCCACAAAAAAAGCCGGGATTTGCTTGACCCACGCCAGAATCCTCCCCTTAAATCCGCACATTCTTACAAAAATAACGGCCGCCGCCAGGCTTCCTCAAGGGACGTCCCATGCTCAGCACCGCCCTCGATAACGCTCGTGTCATGGCTCTCAACGACCAGGCCGGGCATTACAAAGCCCACGGTTACCTGGACAAGGCGGAGCAATGCTTCATCGAGGCACTCGACCTCGCCGGAAGCGTCGACAGCTTCGATCCCGCCCTTCTCGCCACGCTTCGCGACGGCCTCGCCGGCCTGCGCTGGGAGCAGCAACGCCACGCCGAAGCGGAGGCCCTGTACCTGGAGGTGCTGAGCACCCGGGAACAGCTGTTCTCCAGCAGCCACCGACTGGTCGGGCAAAGCCTGCAGACCCTTGGCAATTGCTACCTCAAGCAGGGCCGCATCGGCGAAGCGGCGCGCATGCTGGAACGGGCGGTGCAGGTCTACCGCGAAGACACCCCCGACGACCTGGAGCCGGTCAGTGCCTGCCTGGCTTCGCTGGGGCTGGCTCATCTGCAGCAGGACAACCTGGCGGCGGCGCACAAGGCATTCAGCGAATCGCTGGGTATCTACCAGGTGCAACAGCCGCGAGACGAACAGGTGATCGCGGTGCTGGGCGAGCAGTTGAAGATGATCGAGCATCTGGGCAAGGGGGCCTGGTGGAAGTTCTGGTAAAGAACGGTTAGCACGGCCCCTGTGGGAGCTGGCTTGCCAGCGATAGCTAGGGTGAATTCACTGGAGCTATCGCTGGCAAGCCAGCTCCCACAGAGTCCGCGGTGCTTTCCGACTATCTGCCTCCTGCAAAACCCGCCAAGAAGGATTATTCTTCGAAAACATCTCCCCGCCCCAGACTATGTGAGAAGCGAATATGAAGATCGATGACATGGACGCTTTCGTCGCGGTCATCCGCTGCCAGTCGACCAACCTGGCCGCCGAGGCCTTGCAGTTGACCCAACCGGCGATCACCCGGCGGGTACAGAATTTCGAGGAAGACCTGGGCGCCAACCTGCTCGATCGCAATACCAAGCCGCTCAAGCCGACGCCCATGGGCTGGCGTGTGTACGAACAGTGCAAGGCGATCCTGCGCGAGATCGATACCCTGCGCGAGCTGGTCGCCAGCGACGGTGCGCCCAGCGGCACCCTGCGCCTCGGCGTGCCGCAGACCATCGGCGACGTGGTCCTGCTCGACGCCCTGGCGAAGATTCGCGAAGCCTACCCGGACCTGCGTACCCAGGTGGTCAGCGGCTGGGGCAGCTCGTTGATCTCGCGCATGGAAAACGGTGACCTCGACGCCGCCGCGGCACTGTTCCCTACCGGCAAGATCTTCCCCGAAGGCATCGCCAGCCGCTCCATCGGGCGCATGCAATTGAGGGTAGTGGCGGCCAAGGGCACCGCCGGCAAGAAAAGCTACAAGCTCAAGGACTGCTACCTGCGCGGCTGGGTGCTCAACCCCGATGGCTGCGGTTTCCGCGCAGGTTTGCAACGGGCGTTGAGCGAACAGGGGTTGTCATTGCAGATCAACCTGGAAACCTTCGGCACCGAGCTGCAACTGGGCCTGGTCGCCAATGGCCAGGGCCTGGGCCTGGTACCGGAACCCCTGCTCGCGGCCAGCCGGCATCGCGACCAGCTGGAAGTGCTGAACGTCACCGATTTCAAGCCCCAGGTCGATCTCTGGCTGTTCCATCCGCGCTACCTGGGCAATCTGCAGGAGCCGGTGGAGTTGTTCGGCGCGGTATCGGCCCAGCGCCTGGATACGCATAAAATAGCCTGATTGCATTTTGAAAATTTTGATTATGTCTTTCTCTGATAATTAACTTAGAACCAAAAAGCCTTTCACAAGCCCGTTTCAGACGCTTATGTTCGCTTTACCGACCCCGACCTGGTGGAGGCAAATGGATTTCCGCCGCCGCCAGAGGGTCGTCCCCCCTCCCCGTTTTCGGGTCGCCCTCCGGTTGTCTGCGGAACCGCTATCCCAAGCTCGCGGTTGCCCATGCGGCAACCTTATGGAGAACGCGATATGGGGCTCACCCGTAGAGATCTGGTAACCCGCCTGGCCGCCATCGGCGGCTATTCGGCGGCATTGGGCGGCCTGTCCGCCCTTGGTCTGCCCGGCAGCGCCCGGGCGGCAAGTTTCGAACCCCTGAACCTGGCCAGCCGCACCGGCAACGGCAAGCGCGTGCTGATCGTCGGCGGCGGCATCAGCGGCCTGGTTTCGGCCTACGAGTTGCGCAAGGCCGGTTTCGAAGTGAAGGTGCTGGAAGCACGCAACCGCATCGGCGGGCGCGTCTGGACCCTGCGCAACGGCGACCCGGTCGAACACAACGACGGCAGCAAGCAGACCGTGGCCTTCGACGACGGCCTGTTCTTCAACGCCGGCGCCGCGCGCCTGCCCAGCCACCACCTGACCATCCTCGGCTACTGCCGCGAACTCGGCGTGCCCCTGGAGGTGCTGGTCAACAGCAGCCGCAACGCCCTCGCCCAGCCGGACCTGGCGCAGCCACCCCTGCTGCTGCGCCAGGCGGTCAACGACACCCGCGGTCATCTCAGCGAACTGCTGGCGCGCAGCGTGCAGCGCAATACCCTCGACCAGGAGCTGAATGCCGGCGAACGCAAGGCACTGCTGGATTTCCTCAAGGTCTATGGCGACCTCAACGACGAGCGCCAGTACCGCGGTTCGGTGCGCTCCGGCTATACCCGCTTCGCCGGCGCCGGCGACCAGACGCCAGTGCAACGCACGCCGGTGGAACTGAAGCGCCTGCTCGACAGCAACCTGCTGCTGCCCCTGGTGTTCGACGAAATCCCGGAGTTCTCGGCAACCATGTTCCAGCCCGTGGGCGGCATGGACCAGATCCCCAAGGCGCTCTACCGCCAGGTCAAGGACGCGGTGCAGCTCAACGCCGAGGTGCAGTCGATCCAGACCTCGGACAGCGGCAGCCGGGTGGTATGGCGCGACCGCCTCACGGGCCGCCAGCACACCGAGGACGCCGACTACGCCGTGGCCGCCCTGCCGCTGCCACTGCTGCGCCGGCTCGACAGCAACTTCACCCCGGCCTTCAAGCAGGCCATGGAGCTGGCCAAGCCGGACAAGGCCAACAAGGTGGCCTGGCAATCACCGCGTTTCTGGGAGACCGACTTCCAGATCTACGGCGGGCTTTCCTATATCAACCATGAAGCGCGTTTCCTCTGGTACCCGAGCGATCGCCTGAACAGCCCGCAAGGCGTGCTGGTCGCCACCTACAACACCAGCGAAGTCGCCGAGTCCTTTGCCGCCAAGCCCTGGGATGCGCAACTCGCCTCGTCGCGCAGCGCGGTGGAATCCCTGCACCCCGGCCACTCGCACAAGCTCGGCCGTGGCGTGGTGGTCAACTGGTCGAAGATCCCCTTCAGCGAAGCCCCGTGGATCGTCCACGACGAAGTCGCCCAGCCCGGCTACGACATTCTCAACCAGCCGCAAGGCCGCACCTGGCTGGCCAGCGATGCCCTGGCCCATGGCGGAGTCGGCATCTGGCAGAACAGCGCCGCCGAATCGGCGCGGCGGGTGGTCGGCCTGATCGCGCAACACGCCAAGCAAACCCATGCCGGCGTCGCCGCCGCCTGAACCACGACAAGGAACGTCCCATGAAAAACATTCACGCCCTTACCCTCGGAGCCCTGATGAGCCTGACGCTGAACACCGCCCACGCCGACAGCATCCAGCGTATCGATCCGCCGGGTTCCAGCTTCCCCATTTCCCAGGTCGTCACGGTGCCGGCGTCGGCGAAGCTGACCTTCGTCAGCGGCACCCTGCCTGACGTCGCCGACCCCAAGGCGCCGAAAGGCAGCATCGCCGCCTACGGCAATACCGAGACCCAGACCCTGTCGGTGCTCAACAAGCTGCAAGCCATCCTCAAGGCCCAGGGCCTGGGCCTGGGCGATATCGTGCAGTTGCGAGTGTTCCTCGTGGGCGATCCGGACAAGGGTGGCAACCTCGACTTCGCCGGGCTGCAGGCCGCCTACACGCGCTTCTTCGCCACCGCCGAGCAACCGAACAAGCCAACCCGCACCGCCTTGCAGGTGGTCGCCCTACCGCTGCCTGGCGCCCTCGTCGAAATCGAAGCCATAGCCGCCAAAGCCCCATAAGCCACCGGGACCGCTCCCGGACATAAAACAGAACAGGAAACACGCCTTGAACACTGCCCGACTTTCCCGTTGGCCGGTGGCGACGGCGCGCACCCCGCTGTTGGGTGCCGCGCTGCTTGCCGGCCTTAACTTCCCCGTCGCCCAGGCCGAAGAAGCCGGTACCGACACCGCGGCCTCGCGCCTGGAGACCGTGATCGTCACCGGTAGCCGCGGCAGCGAAAAACGCACCGTGACCACCAGCCCCGCGCCGATCGACGTGATCAGCGCCAAGCAATTGCAGGACACCGGCAAGCCAGGCCTGATGGAGGCCCTGAGCGCCACCGTGGCCTCCTTCACCCTCCCGGAAAAGACCGGCTGGGATGCCAGCGGCATGGCCCGGGCGCCTAGCCTGCGCGGGCTGAATGCGGCGCAGGTGCTGGTATTGGTCAATGGCAAGCGCCGCCACACCAGCGCCACCCTCAACATCAGCGGGATCAACGCCGGCGCCGCCCCGGCCGACCTGGACCTGATCCCGATCAGCGCCATCGACCATGTCGAGGTGCTGCGCGATGGCGCCGCCGCCCAGTACGGCTCCGACGCCATCGCTGGGGTGATCAACGTGATCCTCAAGGCCGATACCAGCGGCACCGCGGTAACCAACGTCGGCCAGGGCTACGACGGCAAGAAGCAGACCGTGCAGCAAAGCCTGAACAAGGGCTTCGAGATCGGCCAGGACGGCGTGCTGCAACTGGCGCTGGACGCGCGCAGCCAGAACGACGACAACAAGGCCAGCGCCAACGGCTATAGCGTCGCCGAGGCCCACGAGAAAGCCGGCAAGGTCACCTACGGCGGCTACGGCACGCCGAAGATCAACCTGCTGACCCTGGGCTACAACGCCGAACTGCCGATCCACGACGACCTGAGCCTGTACTCCTTCAGCACCTGGTCGTACCGCAAGGCCGAGCAGGGCCAGAACTTCCGCCTGCCGACCATCGTCAACACCATCACCACCGGCCCCAACGGCCGGCCTTCGGGCTATACGCCAACCTGGTACATCGAAGAGCAGGACTTCCAGGCGGCCTTCGGCGCCAAGGGCCTGGTCGGCGAGTGGGACTGGGACCTGTCCAGCACCTACGGGCGCAACGATGCCGAACAGGGCACGTGGAACAACCAGAACCCGTCTCTCGGTGAAGCGACACCCAATCACTTCAAGTCCGGCACCTGGATCTCCACGCAGCTGACCAGCAACCTCGATCTGCACCGCGGTTTCGACGTGGGCCTGAGCAAGCCGCTGGACCTGTCGTGGGGCCTGGAGCAGCGCCGCGACGGTTATGAAGTGGAAGAAGGCGACTGGGCCAGCTGGGCCGACGGCGGTTACTGCCGCGCGCCGGGGCAATGCGCCTCGTCCGGGGCCCAGGTAACCAACGGCATCTCGCCCGACCAGACCGACAAGACCCACCGCAACAGCGTCGCCAGCTACGTGGACGTCGGCTTCAACCCGCTGCCGCAGTGGTATGTCGGCACTGCCCTGCGCTACGAGCACTACGATCAGGGCATCGGTGCCACCCGCAGCGGCAAGCTCAGCACCCGCTACGAGTTCACCCCGCAGCTGGCGGTACGGGCCACGGTGAGCAACGGCTTCCGCGCACCGTCCCTGGCCAACAGCCTGTTCAGTGCACGCTCCACCACCTATGGCGTGGTCGACGGGGTCTACCAGTCGATCAACTACGGCGTACTGCCGGTGGACTCGGCGGCAGCCAAGGCCCTGGGTGCCGAAGCACTGAAGCCGGAACGATCGACCAACTACAGCCTCGGCCTGACCTTCCAGCCAAGTGACCGGCTGTCGTTCACCGCCGATGCCTACGTGATCAACGTGCGCGACCGCATCACCCTGACCGGGACCCTGCTTGGCCCGGAAGTCACCCAGACCCTGATCGCCAACGGCATCGACTCGACCTCCGGCGGCCAATACTTCACCAACGGTGCGAACACCCGGACCAAGGGTGTGGACCTGGTCGGCAACTACGACCAGGACCTTGGCGGCTACGGCAGCGTGAAGTGGACGGCGGCATGGAACTGGAACGACACCGAGATCCTTTCGTACAAGGACAGCGTCAACATCCTCGGCAAGGACTACGCGCTGATGGATCGCCAGGCACGCAACTTCATCTCCGGGGTGCAGCCCAGGACCAAGCTGCTGCTGGGCGGGAGCTGGAAGCTGGATGACTACACGGTGAACCTCGGGCTGACCCGTTATGGCTCGCACCGCGAGGTCAACGATGCCAACGACCGCTCGCTGGACCGGATATACAAGGCGCGCTGGATCACCGACCTCGACGTCGGCTACCAGTTGACCAAGGACCTGAACCTGGCAGTAGGCGCGAAGAACCTGTTCGACATCTATCCGGAACGCCAGGCGCCGAGCAGCAAGACCATGACCAAAGGATATGGGGCCTATTCGCCGTATGGCTTTACCGGGGGTTATTACTACACGCGGTTGACCTATGACTTTTGATTGACCTTTCGGACCTCATCGCTGGCAAGCCAGCTCCCACAGGCTTACGCGATCCCTGTGGGAGCTGGCTTGCCAGCGATGAGGCCCTCAAGTTCAAGATTCAATTCACTGATATAAACCAATCCTAAAATGCACAACTTACATAATTAGCATAGAAGAAAATGTGCTTTCACAGCACAGCCCGCAACAGCTTAAGGTCTACCCCACAGTCCGACCCCATGCCAGGCGGAGGCCATCACGAACTCCCCTCTCCTCAAGGAGCCAAGCATGAGCAAGCGACAGATCAAACTCGGCGCAATGATCCACGGTGTCGGCCACGGTTGGGGCGAATGGCGCCATCCCGATGCGCTGGCCGATGCCAGCGTCAACTTCGGCTACTACAAGCAGCAGGCGCAACTGGCCGAAGCAGCCAGGTTCGACTTCGCCTTCATCGCCGACAGCCTGCATATCCACGCCAAGTCCAGCCCCCACTACCTCAACCGCTTCGAACCGCTGACCGTGCTTTCGGCCCTGGCCGCCGTGACCGAGCATATCGGCCTGGTGGCGACCATTACCGTCAGCTACACCGAGCCCTTCCAGGTGGCCCGCCAACTGGCTTCCCTGGACCATATCAGCGGCGGTCGCGCCGGCTGGAACGTGGTCACCTCCTGGCTGTCCGGCACCGCCGACAACTTCGGCAAGGCCGAGCACCCGCCCCATGCCGAGCGCTACCGCATCGCCAAGGAACATGTGCAGGTGGTCCAGGGCCTGTGGGATTCCTGGGAAGACGATGCCTTCACCCGCGACAAGCAGAGCGGCGAGTTCTTCGACCCGGAAAAACTCCATGCGCTGAACCACCAGGGCGAGTTCTTCAAGGTCAAGGGCCCGCTGAACATCGCCCGTTCGCGCCAGGGCCAGCCGCTGATCTTCCAGGCCGGAACCTCCGAGGACGGGCGTAACTTCGCCGCGCGTCAGGCCGATGCGATCTTCGTCAGCCCCGAGGGTTTCAGCGAAGCCCGCGCCTACTACCAGGACCTCAAGCAACGCGCCCGCAACTTCGGGCGCAATGCCGAAGAGCTGTTCATCCTCCCGGGCATCCGCCCCATCGTCGGTGTCGATGCCGAAGACGCCGAGCGCCGCTATCAGCAGGCGGTGGACCTGGTCAGCATCGATGACGCCCTGGTCGCCCTCGGCCGGCCGTTCAACGACTACGACTTCAGCGGCCATGACCTCGACGCGCCCTTCCCCGATCTCGGCGACCTCGGCAGCCAGAGCCACAAGGGCTCGTCCGACCAGCTCAAGCGCATCGCCCGCGAAGAGGGCCTGACCCTGCGCCAGGTTGCGCTGCGGTTCTCCGCGCCGAAGCGCGACTTCGTCGGCACCGCCGAGGAAGTCGCCAATGCCGTGCAGGACTGGTTCGAACACGAAGCGGCGGACGGTTTCATCATCAATTCCCTATTGCCGGACGGCCTGCAGCGCTTCACCGAACTGGTGGTGCCGGTACTGCAAGCCCGTGGCCTGCTGCGTCGCGACTACGAGGGCCAGACCCTGCGCGACAACTTCGGCCTGGCCGTGCCGGCCAACCGCAATACCTTGCGTCGCACCCAGGAAGCGGTCGCTTGAACCGCCCGAGCCCCCACACACAAGGAGTTTGCTTCATGAGTCTTGAATTCATCGGCCTGATCGGCCCCCAGGAAGGCAGCGAATCCCAGGCGCCGCGCGGCCCCGGCGTTGACCTGGATTTCATCAAGGCCTTTGCCCAGGCCCAGGAATACGGCGGTTTCGACAAGGCCCTGCTGGCGGTCAATACCAGTGCTGCCGACTCGCTGATCATCGCCAGCCACGTTGCCGCCTACACCGAGAAACTCGGCCTGCTGGTAGCCCACCGTCCGGGCTTCCAGGCGCCGACCTTCGCCGCGCGCCAGTTCGCCACCCTCGACCAGCTCAGCCGCGGTCGCGCCTCGATCAACGTGATCACCGGCGCCGACAGCGGCGACCTGCAACGCGACGGCGATTTCATCGACAAGGATGCGCGCTACGCCCGCACCGAAGAGTACCTGGACGTGGCCAAGCAGGTCTGGACCGCGACCCAGCCGTTCAGCCACCAGGGCGCGCATTACCGGGTCGAGGAAAACCTGACCCTGGTCAAGCCGCTGCAGAAACCGCATATCCCGATCTACTTCTCCGGTGCCTCGGACGCGGCGGTGGAAGTCGCGGCCAAACATGCCGACGTCTACATGATGTGGGGCGAGCCCCTGGAACAGGTGCGCGAGCGCATCGCCAAGGTGCGCCGGGCAGCGGCGAAATACGGGCGGGAAAAGCACATTCGCTTCAGCCTGTCGCTGCGGCCGATCCTCGGGGCTACCGAGGAGGAAGCCTGGGCCCGGGCCGAGCGGATCCTCGCGGACGCCAAGGTGCTGCACGAGCAGCGCGCCGGCAAGCGTCGCGAACTGAACGTTGGCAGGAACAACGTCGGCTCCTCGCGCCTGGTGGAACTGGCGAGCCAGAAGGTGGTGCACGACAAGCGCCTGTGGACTGCGATTGCCGCCCTCACCGGCGCCGCAGGCAACTCGACCTCGCTGGTCGGCACACCGGACCAGGTCGCCGAGGCGGCGCTGGAGTACTACAACCTTGGAATAACGACCTTCCTGTTCCGCGGTTTCGACCAGTTGCGCGACGCGGTGGAGTACGGGCAGGAATTGCTGCCGCGGATTCGCTCGCTGGTGGCGCAGCAGGCGCAGGGGAAACGGGCCAACGGTTGAGGCCCTGATAATCGCTGGCAAGCCAGCTCCCACAGTGTCCTGTGGGAGCTGGCTTGCCAGCGATGAGGCCCTCAAGAACACCACAAGGTCCAGAGCAAAAAAAACCGCCGGCAGCCCTGCCGGCGGTTCAAACGTAGCGCAGATATGAAGATATTGCCGTCGCACGCAAAGGGACCTGTTCCAGTGGTGCGCCGCCAGTATCCGCGTCCGCTCCCCTGCGCGCTTGCCTGTCCCTGCCAGTCGCTTGCATCTGGTTGCCAAGGCCCAACTATCAACGCCAGACGATAATCCCCGACTTCCATCATTCCCCGTGATAGTCACCTTCGCTTCATTCGATTCGTCCGCGCCCGCGGCAAAACGCAGAATCCGCCCACTATCAATACATTGGCGGAGTTTTCCATGGAGCAGTCACTCAAACCCTTGCGCTATCCCCTTGCTGCGTTGGCCCTTCTGGTGATGAGTGCCTGCGGTCGCACCCCGGAAGCGGTGCAGGCTCCAGGGGCGCCCAAGGTCAGCGTAGCCAAGGTGATCGAGCAACCGATCAACGAATGGGACGAGTTCACTGGCCGTCTCGAGGCCCCGGAAACCGTCGAGGTGCGTCCGCGCGTCTCCGGCCAGATCGACCAGGTGGCGTTCACCGAGGGCGCCCAGGTACAGAAAGGCGATCTGCTGTTCCAGATCGATCCACGCCCGTTCCAGGCCGAGGTCCGCCGCCTCGAAGCCCAGCTGCAACAAGCCCGCGCCACCGCCATCCGCTCGGAAAACGAAGCCCAGCGCGGTGAACGCCTGCGCAACAGCAATGCGATTTCCGCCGAACTGGCCGAATCGCGCACCAGCGCCGCTGCCGAAGCACGCGCCGGTGTGGCGGCGATCCAGGCGCAACTGGACCTGGCCAAGCTGAACCTGAGCTTCACCCGGGTCACCGCGCCGATCAGCGGCCGGGTCAGCCGCGCCCAGTTCACCGCCGGCAACATCGTCACCGCCGACGTCACCCCGCTGACCAGCGTGGTCTCCACCGACCGCGTCTACGCCTATTTCGATGCCGACGAGCGCGTGTACCTCAAGTACACCCAGCTGGCACGGGAAGGCCAGCGCGGCCAGACCACCCCGGTGTACCTGGGCCTGTCCAACGAAGCCGGCAACCCGCACCTGGGCCAGATGAACTTCGTCGATAACCAGGTCAACCCCAGGACCGGCACCATCCGCGGTCGTGCAGTCTTCGACAACCGCGACGGCCAGTTCACCCCGGGCCTGTATGCGCGGCTGAAACTGGTGGGCAGCGCCACCTACTCCGCGGTGCTGATCAACGATGAAGCCGTGGGCACCGACCTGGGCAAGAAGTTCGTACTGGTCATGGACAAGGACAACAAGGCCGACTACCGCGCCGTCGAGCTGGGGCCGAAACTCGAGGGCCTGCGCATCGTGCGCAGTGGCCTGTCCAAGGACGACCGCATCGTGGTCAAGGGCCTGCAACGGGTACGCCCGGGCTCGCCGGTCACCCCTGAAGAAACGCCGATGGCGAGCGAAGCCACCCTCGCCGCCCTCGCCCAACAGCGCCAGGCCCTGGAAGCCGCCAACCGTCAGCCTGCCGACAACGGCAAGGCCACGGCGAAGCTCGCCAGCGCCGCGACTCCACGCGGTTAAGGGACTACACCCATGAATTTCTCCCGTTTCTTCATCACCCGGCCGATCTTCGCCGCGGTGCTTTCCCTGCTGATCCTGATCGCCGGCGCGATTTCGCTGTTCCAGTTGCCGATCAGCGAATACCCGGAAGTGGTACCGCCCACCGTCGTGGTCCGCGCCAACTTCCCCGGCGCCAACCCCAAGGTGATCGGTGAAACCGTCGCCGCGCCGCTGGAGCAGGCCATCACCGGTGTCGAGAACATGCTGTACATGTCCTCGCAGTCCACTGCCGACGGCAAGCTGACCCTGACCATCACCTTCGCCCTGGGTACCGACCTGGACAACGCCCAGGTCCAGGTACAGAACCGCGTGACGCGAACCCAGCCGAAGCTGCCGGAAGAGGTGACGCGCATCGGCATCACCGTGGACAAGGCCTCGCCCGACCTGACCATGGTCGTGCACCTGACCTCGCCGGATAACCGTTACGACATGCTCTACCTGTCGAACTACGCGATCCTCAATATCAAGGACGAACTGGCCCGTCTGGGCGGCGTCGGCGACGTGCAGTTGTTCGGCATGGGCGACTATTCCCTGCGGGTCTGGCTCGACCCGAACAAGGTCGCTTCACGCAACCTGACCGCCGCCGATGTGGTCAGCGCCATCCGCGAGCAGAACCGCCAGGTCGCCGCCGGCCAGCTCGGTGCGCCACCCGCGCCGAACGCCACCAGCTTCCAGCTTTCGGTCAACACCCAGGGCCGCCTGGTCAGCGAGGACGAGTTCGAGAACATCATCATTCGCTCCGGCGCCGACGGCGAGATTACCCGCCTGAAGGACATCGCCCGGGTCGAGCTGGGCTCCAGCCAGTACGCCCTGCGTTCGCTGCTGAACAACCAGCCGGCGGTGGCCATCCCGATCTTCCAGCGCCCAGGCTCCAATGCCATCGAGATCTCCGACGAAGTGCGGGCGAAGATGGCCGAGCTCAAGCAGAGCTTCCCCGAAGGCATGGACTACAGCATCGTCTATGACCCGACCGTGTTCGTCCGTGGCTCGATCGAGGCCGTGGTGCATACGCTGTTCGAAGCGCTGATCCTCGTGGTCCTGGTAGTGATTCTCTTCCTGCAGACCTGGCGCGCCTCGATCATCCCGCTGGTGGCGGTTCCGGTGTCGCTGATCGGTACCTTCGCGGTGATGCACCTGTTCGGTTTCTCGCTCAACGCCCTGTCGCTGTTCGGCCTGGTACTGGCCATCGGTATCGTGGTGGACGACGCCATCGTCGTGGTGGAGAACGTCGAGCGCAACATCGAACTCGGCCTGCCGCCCCTGGAAGCGACCAAGAAGGCCATGGGCGAAGTGACCGGCCCGATCATCGCGACCGCCCTGGTGCTGTGCGCCGTATTTGTCCCGGCGGCGTTCATCTCCGGCCTTACCGGGCAGTTCTACAAGCAGTTCGCCCTGACCATCGCCATCTCCACGGTGATCTCGGCCTTCAACTCGCTGACCCTGTCGCCGGCCCTGGCTGCCGTGCTGCTGAAGGGGCACCACGAGCCGAAGGACCGTTTCTCGCGGCTGCTGGAGCGCTTGCTCGGCGGCTGGTTGTTCCGTCCGTTCAACCGCTTCTTCGAGCGTGCCAGCCATAGCTACGTGGGCACCGTCGGCCGGGTCATCCGCCGCAGTGGCGTGGCGCTGTTCGTTTATGCCGGGCTGATGGGCCTGACGTACCTGGGCTTCTCGTCCACCCCGACCGGTTTCGTTCCGGCCCAGGACAAGCAGTACCTGGTGGCCTTCGCCCAGTTGCCGGACGCGGCGAGCCTCGACCGCACCGAAGCGGTAATCAAGAAGATGAGCGAAATCGCCCTGAAACAACCGGGCGTGGCCGACTCGGTGGCCTTCCCGGGCCTGTCGATCAACGGTTTCACCAACAGCCCGAACAGCGGCATCGTGTTCACTCCGCTCAAGCCGTTCGACGAGCGCAAGGACCCGAGCCAATCGGCCGGTGCCATCGCCGCCGCGCTGAACGCGCAGTTCGCCGACATCCAGGACGCCTATATCGCGATCTTCCCGCCGCCGCCGGTACAGGGGCTGGGCACCATCGGCGGTTTCCGCCTGCAGATCGAGGACCGTGGCAACCTGGGCTATGAAGCGCTGTACAAGGAAACCCAGAACATCATCGCCAAGAGCCATAACGTGCCGGAACTGGCCGGCCTGTTCACCAGCTACCAGGTGAACGTGCCCCAGGTCGATGCCGCCATCGACCGCGAGAAAGCCAAGACCCACGGCGTGGCCATCAGCGATATCTTCGACACCCTGCAGATCTACCTGGGCTCGCTGTACGCCAACGACTTCAACCGTTTCGGCCGTACCTACCAGGTCAACGTCCAGGCCGAGCAGCAGTTCCGCCTCGACGCCGAGCAGATCGGCCAGTTGAAGGTGCGCAACAACCAGGGCGAGATGATCCCGCTGGCGACCTTCATCAAGGTCAGCGACACCTCCGGCCCCGACCGGGTCATGCACTACAACGGCTTCATCACCGCCGAGATCAACGGCGCCGCGGCGCCGGGCTACAGCTCCGGCCAGGCGGAAAAAGCCATGGAAAAACTGCTCAAGGAAGAACTGCCCAACGGCATGACTTTCGAATGGACCGAGCTGACCTACCAGCAGATCCTTGCCGGTAACACCGCGCTGTTCGTCTTCCCGCTCTGCGTGCTGCTGGCCTTCCTGGTGCTGGCCGCCCAGTACGAAAGCTGGAGCCTGCCGCTGGCGGTGATCCTGATCGTACCGATGACCCTGCTCTCGGCGATTACCGGGGTGATCCTGTCCGGTAGCGACAACAACATCTTCACCCAGATCGGCTTGATCGTACTGGTGGGGCTGGCGTGCAAGAACGCGATCCTGATCGTCGAGTTCGCCAAGGACAAGCAGGCCGAAGGGCTCGATCCGCTGGCCGCGGTACTGGAAGCCTGCCGCCTGCGCCTGCGGCCGATCCTGATGACCTCGTTCGCCTTCATCATGGGTGTGGTACCGCTGGTGTTCTCCTCCGGCGCCGGTGCGGAAATGCGTCATGCCATGGGCGTGGCGGTGTTCTCCGGGATGATCGGGGTGACCATCTTCGGCTTGCTGCTGACCCCGGTGTTCTTCGTTCTGATCCGCCGTTATGTCGAGCGCAAGCAGGCGCGCAAAGCGGCCCGCCTGACCGCGCAAGGGAGCCACGCATGAGCCGTGTAGAGATGAGTAGCAAACTGTGGCTGCCGAGCCTGTTGGTGCTGGCCCTGAGCGCGTGCGCCGTGGGCCCGGACTACAAGGCGCCGGACACCGCTGCCGCCCACCTGGCCGCCAGCGACGGCCAGGCCGGCCTGGACCGCAGCCGCTTCGAAAGCGCCTGGTGGCACCAGTTCGAAGACCCGGTACTGGACCAGTTGGTAAGCCAGTCGCTCAACGGCAACCGTGACCTGCGGGTGGCGTTCGCCCGCCTCAAGGCGGCCCGTGCGATCCGCGAGGACGTCGATAACGACGCCTTGCCGACCGTGACCAGCCGCGCCAGCAGCGACCTCGGCAAAGGCCAGATCCCTGGCCAGACCACCGATCGGGTCAACAGCGAACGTTATGACCTGGGCCTGGACATGGCCTGGGAACTTGACCTGTTCGGTCGCATCCAGCGCCGCCTGGAAGCCAGCGAAGCCCAGGAAGCGGCGGCCCAGGCCGACCTGCAGCAGTTGCAGGTCAGCCTGATCGCCGAACTGGTGGATGCCTACGGGCAACTGCGCGGCGCCCAGGAGCGCGAAAAGATCGCCCTGGCCAACCTGAAGACCCAGCAGGATTCGCGCGGTATCACCGAAACCCTGCGTGAAGCCGGGGTCGGCAACGAGCTGGATGTGGTGCGCGCCGATGCGCGCCTGGCGGCAGTGGAAGCTAGCGTGCCGCAACTGCAAGCGGAACAGGTGCGCGCTCGCAACCGCATCGCCACCCTGCTCGGCCAGCGACCGGATGCCCTGAGCGTCGATCTCTCACCCAAGCAGTTGCCGGCCATCGCCAAGGCGCTGCCGATCGGCGACCCGGGCGAACTGCTGCAACGCCGTCCGGACATCCGCCGGGCCGAGCGGCAACTGGCGGCGGCCACGGCCAATGTGGGTGTGGCTACTGCTGATCTGTTCCCGCGTGTGAGCCTCAGTGGCTTCCTTGGCTTCACCGCCGCGCGGGGTTCGCAACTGGGTTCGTCGGCAGCCTCGGCCTGGGCCCTGGGCCCGAGCATCACCTGGCCGGCCTTCGACCTGGGCAGCGTGCGCGCCCGCTTGCGCGGCGCCAATGCCGAAGCCGAAGGCGCTCTGGCGACCTACGAGCAGCAGGTATTGCTGGCCCTGGAGGAATCGGAAAACGCCTTCAGCGACTATGGCAAGCGTCAGCAACGCCTCGTCTCGTTATTGAAGCAGAGCGAAGCCAGCCGCAAGGCGGCCGACCTGGCGTCGATCCGCTATCGCGAAGGCACGGTGGATTACCTGGTACTGCTGGACGCCGAACGCGAGCGCCTGGCGGCGGAAGATGCCCAGGCTTTGGGCGAGGTCGAGCTGTATCGCGGCATCGTCGCGATCTACAAGGCCTTGGGTGGTGGCTGGCAGAGCGAGGCGGTGGCTTCGCGCTAACCTGATTTGGCAAGGCTCCTTTGGTTGGTTCGCACCAGCCTTTTTGCCCCGCAGGCTTTTGGCCTTGCGGGGCTTTTTTATGCCTCAGGCATCATCCCGTCATTGCGGTCCTTCGTCCGGCCTGCGTGACCGGAGCAGTGCGAAAAACACATTGGGCACCATCATGATCGCCAGCATCCCCCAGAAACCGACCTTCCCGGCGTTGTGCAGCGCGGCGCCAAGGGCGATGAATGCCAGCAGCGCGACAAAGCGCAGCGATACGAATTTTTCCAGGCCTCTCACGGCGGCTCCTCGGTGTCGTCTGGTGCAAGCGGGCGATTCTACAGAATGCCTCTGCGCCGCGCTTGCCGGGCCGTCGATACATCCGGCTGAACCATCCCTGCACCCACCCGCCGAATGAAGGGAAGGAAGCGCAAGTCTCCCTCAGGATTGGAAGGCAATCTGCCAGGCCAATGAAATTTATCGTCAGGAGTTCCCATGACCGTAAATATCAGCAATCTGACAATCACCACACCGCTGCCCGTCTCCTCGACCAACCCCGTCGCGCTGGAAGTCAACGGCGCAACGGCGATCGCCCAGTTCCCCAGCGTGGTCAAGGTACTCGGCGACGGCTCGATCCAGTTCTCCGCCCCGACCAAGGGTGCCTCCAGCAAAAGCACGCGCAGGACCCGCTGCGAATGGACCGAATCGACCAACTGGACCCTGGCCAGCGCCCGGGATCACTGGAACAGGCAGGAAATGACCCTGACCAAGGTCAATTCCGCGCAAAAGGTGGTGATTTCGCAGATGCACGTCCGGGGCGATGATGGCCCGCCGGTGAAGGTGTTCTGGAACAAGGGCAATATCACCCTGGGGTTCCGGCAATCCTATGACCAGGCGGATCCGGTCAACTCGACGATCCTCAAGGGGGTGCCGCTGGGAACCAAGTTCAAGGTCAGTATCCACGTGACGGCGCAGGGTGTGGTCAATGTCAGCGTCGTCGCGGGAACGGCTTCTGGTTCGTCGGGGGATCTGCGGCTCGACAGCAGCTGGAATGTGCGCCTGTTCGAATTTCATGGCGGGGTTTACAACCAGATCGACTACTCGGATGCCACGCCGACTGACGATGGGTCGATTTGCGTCATCAGTGACCTTTCGCTGAGTCACGTCTGAGCCTGCGCTCTCGGCGTTGTGGTGCTAGTGTCAGGGTCTGTCCTGGTCAAGGAGCGCAGCATGACTATTCGCAGTCTGGCGAAAAACCTGCCGGCGGACCCTGGCAATCCCGGTTGGGTGCTTGGTTGGGGCGTGTTGCGGGATCGGCATCCGTGGCATTTCGTCGATGTGTATGCCGACCAGGGAACCGCAAGGGCGGAGGCGCAGCGGCGGGGTGCGGGTTATGTCGTGGAGTTCGGGTCTCATCGGCTTGGAACGGATGAGTTTGTTTGCGGTGTTGTGGCGCCGGAGGGGTGAGGGTCGCTCCGTAAGACCTTGAATACAGCGAATCCGATCAAACCCGCCTCGCTTCTGTGTGTCCAACACTCGGTAGCCCGGATGTTCCGGGGCGATGAACAAAGGTGGATAGCATGGCTGATGATTTGAACAACCGCGGCCCTCAGGACCGCTCCCGGATTAATCTGTCCGAGGAATGGGAAGTGCAATACTGGACAAAGAAATTCGGCGTGACGAAGGAGAAACTGACTGAAGCCGTCAAGGCGGTGGGAGCCAGCGCCGAGGCTGTTCAGAAGCACCTCGGCAGGTAGCAAGCGGCGCTGCGCGCTTCAAGCGCAAACTAAAAAGCCCCGCAGACGTTAATCTGCGGGGCTTTCGAATAGTGGAGGCCGAGGTCGGAATCGAACCGGCGTAGACGGATTTGCAATCCGGAGCATAACCACTTTGCTACTCGGCCTCATGAGCTTCGGAAATCTCTCGATTTCCCTAACTCGTTGAAAACTTTGAGATTTTTTATTTCTCGTCGCTTTCGATGGACGCCATTATGTCCACATTCCCGGATGCTGGCAACCCCCTGATTTAAAAAAACTTTCTGGCCGGGACAGGGGCGCTTCGCGTCGGCTCGGCGCCCTGCTCCGCGCCGGCGATCAAGCCGCTTCGCGCTGGCCACCGCTCCTGGAGACTTCGAACAGCCCAACCAGCTTCTGCAGTTTGTTGGCATTGAGGCGCACCGTTTCGGCACTGGCATGCAGGACGTTGACGGTCTGGTGCATTTCCAGGGAGGACTGGTCCACTTCCTTGATCGTCCGCCCATAGTCGAGGCTGCGCTGGTTGAGCTGCTGGATGATCTGGAACATGTTTTCCACCGCCTGGTGCAGTTGCACGTTTTCCGACGAGGCCTGTTCGGCGAGGCCGAGGCTTTGGTCGACGTTGTGCACGCCATCCTCCATGAAACCCACCGCCTTGCGCGTTTCGCCTTGCAGGCTTTCGACCGTGAGGCGGATCTCTTCGGCTGCGCTGGAGGTACGTGCCGCCAGGCTGCGGACCTCATCCGCGACCACGGCGAATCCGCGTCCGTGCTCCCCTGCCCTGGCCGCTTCGATGGCAGCGTTGAGCGCCAGCAGGTTGGTCTGGTTGGTGATGTCGCTGATCAGCCCGCTGATCTTGCCGATCTCGGCCATGCGACTGTCGAGCAGTTGCACGCTGGCCGCCGAGCGCTCGACCACGTCGCGGATCGACTGAGTGCCCTGGCGCACGGTGAGGAACTGCTCGCGGGCACGCTCGACCACTTCGTCCATGGCCTGCTTCATCTGCTCGGCACCGGCGGAGGCCTGCTGGATTTCACCCAACTGCTCCTCGACGATCACCATCATGCGATGCACCGCGTCGGCCACTTCCATGGATGTGCTGCTGGCCTTGCGGCTGCGGCCGATCATCATCTGGTTGGTGGTGCCGACGCTGTGGCTGGCCTTGACCACCTGGCCGACCACAGAGTCGAGGTGGTCGATGAAGCTGTTGATCCAGCGGCCCATGTCGCCGGTTTCGTCGTTGGCCATGCGCGTGGGGTCGAGCCGCTGGCGCAGGTTGCCCTCACCTTCGGCGATGGTGCGGATGACCCCGGTCATTTCCGTCAGGCGGGCGGCCAGGCGCTTGGGCCCCAGGGTGCTGAACACCAGCGCGGCGATCATCAGGCTGGCGGCCTCGCACAGGTCGATCAGGTGCTGGGACAGCCCGCTATAGTGCTGCACACCATAGTTGCAGGCGAACAGGCCGAGCATGGTGGCCAGGTAGGGCTTCATCAGGCCGTAGCTGAGGGAACGGCGGCGGTAGACCTCTTCCAGGTCGGCCTCGCACATCATGCCCCAGCGGTCCGGCGAGCCCGGCAACTGGAAGGTCACGCCCTTGCCCACCACTGGAATGTGCCGGTAGTCGGAGTAGCCCGGGTAGGTGACGAACAGGTTCGAGCCATTGCGGATGGTTTCCCGGACCCCGGGATGAAGCTGCTCGGTGGCAGGGTCGGTGAAGCGCAGTTCGAGTTCGGTGTGGCGCTGCACCCGCACGGTCTTCCAGGGCGTGTGCACGCCGCTCTTGAGGTTTTCGCCATGGCTGAAGGTGCCGTCCTCGAAACGCGAGCGCGACAACGCCACACCCGGCTGCAGGTTGCGGTCGAAGCGCGACTGGACCATGAACAGGTAGTTGTCACCGGACTCGGCGAAGATATGCCCGGCCTCGCGCTGGATAAGGTCGCCCAGCACATCGTTGGGCACCCTGCCGCACAGGCAGCCGAGGGTTTTCCCGTCGACTTTCAGGGGCTGGTAGAACATCAGCGTCACCTCGTCGTGGAAACGCGACGAGGACGGGCCGATGGCGAGGGTCAGTGGATCGCTGTAGGGGCCGTGGAGAAACGGCGCCTTCAACCCTTCGGCCAGCGCTGCCGGGTTCAGGGAACGGGGTTGCGCACCGCTCCAGGTCGAGGCCAGCAGATTGCCCGTGCTGTCGACGACAAAAAGTTCGGAGAAGTCCTCGGCCTGTTGCAGTTTGTCCTGCAAGGCCTGGGCGTCGATGGCACCAGGCTCGCCCAGCCCCTGGGCCAGCTCGGCAAGATGCTCCCACTGTTCCAGGGCCCAGCCATTGAGTAGCTTGACCCGGGTTTCGGCGATGGCTTCGAAGGTCTGCTCGATTACCGGATAAGCCCCACGGTTGACCCGGCAGGCCCAGCCCATGGCGAGCTTGCCGGTCTTGCCGAACCAGGGTAGCCAGCGACGTTCTTCAGCGGATAACAGCATGGAGTTGCTTGATAGCGACATACACCTCTCCAATGGCGACATTCCAATGGATTTTTTGAGGCAACTACCAGGCCAAGAGCAAAGCTAGCTAACGAATCCACTGGTAAAACTGGCTTTCTGCCATCTCCGCTGATCGCAACTTGTTGAAACGCTCACCCGGACGAGCGCGAATTGCCCCAAATGCGAGCGGTTTCGCCTTCCTGATCGTCATAACGGTGCAATTTCAACGCCTTGCTCAAGCACTGCTGGCCAGCGCCCAGTCGCTGGAGCGCCGCTGGAACGGTGTCGGCTCATCGGCCACCCGCCTGTCTTCACGGGTGATGAACAGGCCAAGTTGCGCCGCCCTGGCAATGGCGGCCACCTTGTTCTGCACCCCCAGCTTGACGATGCTGTTGCGCGCATGGAAGTTGACCGTCGATTCCGACAGGTTAAGGATCCCGGCCACCTCCTCCGCCGTCTTGCCGATGGCCGACCAGCGCAACACTTCGATCTCGCGGGTGCTGAGATTGAGCGCCTCGATCCGGCGCTTGAGCTCGTCGACCTGCTGCATATGGATCAGGTTGCACAGCAGCAGGACCTGGCCGGCCTTCTCATACCACTCCTGGTCGGAAATCGGCCCTTTTTCCCGGGCGACATCAAGGACGCTGAACACCCCTTCCGAATGCGAACCCTGTGACCAGCCATGGCACAGCCCGAAGGCCTGTGCCTCATCCCACAGGCCCGGCGCGGAACGGAACAGATCCTCGCTCCAGTTGATCGGCAAAATGGAGCGTCGGCAATGCTCTATCCGGGGATCGATCTCCAGAAACTTCCTCGCCTTGTACTTCTGGATCCACCCCGCCGGCCACGTGTTCCAGAACATCGGGCGCGGGTCGAAGCTGGTCCAGCAACTGAATCCGAAGAAATCGAACCCCAACTGCACGACCAGGTCGTGCAGCATGCCGAAGCGCAGATTGGGAGAGACTTCTCGTGCCAGAACATTCAACACATCGGCACTTAACGGCATGGTGCACCTCTTGTAATAAGCGCGAGGGTCCCTCCCGGATGCGCCTTGGGTGACGGAAATATGAGCGGTAGCAGGTTGAGGCTAGTGGCGAGCCGAAGCGCCGACAACAGGCTTTTGGATATATATCGAAAGGATGTTCCGCAGTCGGCGGAGGCTCTGGGATAGGGGTATTGGCCAGATCCAAAAGGAAATGCCGCACGTCGCGCGACGGGAACTTTGTCACTGGGCCCTGTGGGAGCTGCGGTGCGGCGGTCCGACTTGCCAGCGATAAGGCCGGCATAAGCAATGCTGGTGTCTGGACGGACCAATCGCTGGCAAGCCAGCTCCCACAAGGCCAGTGTCGAACGCAAAATCTGCGGCTGGCTCGGAACCTGTGGGAGCTGGCTTGCCGGCGATGAGGCCGGCACAGGCAATGATGGTGTCTGGACGGGCCAATCGCTGGCAAGCCAGCTCCCACAAGGTCGGTGTCGAACGCACAATCTGCGGCTGGCTCGGAACCTGTGGGAGCTGGATTTCCAGCAATGAGGCCGGCATAGGCAATGCTGGACGGGCCAATCGCTGGCAAGCCAGCTCCCACAAGGCCAGTGTCGAACGCAAAATCTGCGGCTGGCTCGGAACCTGTGGGAGCTGGCTTGCCAGCGATGAGGCCGGCATAGGCAATGATGGTGTCTGGACGGGCCAATCGCTGGCAACGCCAACTCCCACCAGGATCCAGGTCGCTCCAGCGAAATCTCACACCTTGAATTTGGAAATCATCACATTCAGTTCCACCGCCAGGCGCGACAGCTCCTGGCTCGCCGCATTGGTCTGGTTGGCCCCGGCCGAGGTCTGCATCGACAGGTCGCGGATATTGACCAGGTTGCGATCTACCTCGCGCGCCACCGACGCCTGTTCTTCCGAGGCACTAGCGATCACCAGGTTGCGCTCGTTGATCGCGGCGATGGCTTCGGCGATGACCTTCAGCGCCTCGTCCGCCGCCTGCGCCACCACCAGGGTCTGGCTGGCCTGGCTCTGGCTGCTGTGCATGGTGCTGACCGCCCGGTGGGTGCCGGCCTGTACACCGCCGATCATTTGCTCGATCTCTTCGGTGGACTGCTGGGTGCGGTGCGCCAGGGCGCGCACTTCGTCGGCCACCACGGCGAAACCACGCCCGGCCTCCCCGGCCCTGGCCGCTTCGATGGCGGCATTGAGGGCGAGCAGGTTGGTCTGGTCGGCAATGGAGCCGATCACATCGAGCACCCGGCTGATATCGTTGACGTGGTTGGCCAGGTCCTCGACTTCCTGGGCGGTGTCGCCAACGTCGCTGACCAGGCTCTGGATCGAGGCCAGCGCCTGGTCGACCTGCGCCCGGCCGTGCTGGGTGGTGTCGTCGGCGCGACGCGAGGCGTCGGAGGTGGTCACCGCATTGCTCGCGACTTCCTCGACGGCAGCGGTCATTTCGTTGACCGCCGTGGCCGCCTGCTCGATCTCGGCACTCTGTTGCAGCAGGCCGCGACTGGTGTCGTCGGTTACTGCATGCAGCTCTTCCGACGCCGAGGCGAGGCGATCGGAGGACTCGGCGATCTGACGCAAGGTGGTACGCAGCCGTTCCTGCATGGTGCGCATCGACTCCAGCAACAGTGCCGGTTCGTCCTTGCCGTAGACGTTGATTTCCTGGGTCAGGTCGCCGTGGGAGACGCGGTCGGCCACCACCACTGCCTCATGCAGCGGCAGGACAATGCTGCGGGTCAGCACCGCAGCGATGGCGATCATCGCCAGGAGGATCACCACCAGGGTCGCGGCCATGATCACGATGGCACGGTCATAGGCCTCGCCACTGATCCGCCCCGACTCCAGCAGGCCGTCGTAGTTGTAGCGGATCAGCTCGCCGAGGTCGTTCATCATGGCGTCGGCGTGGGCCACGATAGGGCCGTTGAGCACGTCGATAGCCTCTTCGGTGCGGTCGCCGCGCACGGCATCGAGGAGCTGGCGCTGCAGCACGGAGTACTGGTCATATGAAGTCTTGAATGCCTCGAACAACTCGCGGTTGCGCGGGCTGTCGATGCTTTGCTGATAGAACTCGAGGTTGCCGCTGATCTCTGCCTGGCGCTCGCCGATCAGCTCCAGGGTGCGCTGGCGCTCCTGTGGGTCGCGCTGCAGGATCGACCGCAGGGTCAGGGCCCGCGTGCGGCCCAATGCCAGGCCGACTTCGGCCAGGGCATGGCTGCCGGGCTGCCAGTAGCCGGTGATCTTCTTGGTCGAGGAATCCATTTTCTCCGCTTCGAAAATGGCGACCGCACCCAGCAGCAAGACAAGCACCGCCAGGATTGCGAAAGCGAACCCGGCCCTGGCACCTATGGAGAGATTTCTGACCCGCATTGACCGTTCCTCGAATAAAGCCTTGGAGCCCACAGGCACGACGCGATAGCGCCGGCAATGAGGGCGTGGTGCACACAAAGGCTTTTTCTGGTCAGGTCGCAGGCCTGATTTATGGGGTAGGTATTCTACGGAAGCGGCCAGATGATGGCAAACTGCCTTGCATCGTTCTCCAGGCGCTCATCATTACGGGACAGCGCTCTGGAACCCCGGGGCGGAACCTTATAGCAGGGGTTATTCTCTTGACATACAGACCTGCATCTTCCTGCGAAGAACGCTTTTGACGTGTGTCAACTCACACTAAGTGGAAACGTGCAAAATGATGAAGACTCGCCTAAAGCCATGTACTTCATCAACCGGGGGAATTCGCTCCGCGCTTGCCCCCCTGCGCCTGTCCAGCTCGATCAACAAGGCCCCACACGATGTCATCACGCACCAATCTCACTCGCGAAGACTGGATTCATGCCGCGCAGCACGTACTGGTCAGCAGCGGCGTCGATGCGGTCCGGGTCGATACCCTGGCCAAGGAACTGAAGATCACCCGCGGTAGTTTCTACTACCATTTCAAGAGCCGCGGCGAACTGCTCGAATGCATCCTCGGCAACTGGCGGACGCGGGCGACCGAGGAGGTGATCCTCAATCTGCGCAATGCCAATGTGTCGCCATTGAAGCGGTTGCAACGCTTGCTGGAGCTGCCGTCCCACGGGCAGACGGCCAAGGAAGCGGCAGCGATCGAACTGGGTATCCGCGCCTGGGCGCGGCGCGACAAGCAGGCGCGCCAGGCGATCGACGAGGTGGACAGTCACCGCCTGAACTACATCGAGGGCTTGCTGATCCAGGCCGGGGCGCTGGCAGACGAAGCCCAGGACCGGGCGTACCTGATCTATGCGTACCAGATCAGCCTGTCGCTGCTGCACGGGCATGACACCCAGCAGCAGAGGCTGGAGCGCAGCCAGCGGATGGTGGAATTGTTGTTGCCGCAGGGTGCGGCCGTGCCGGCTTGAGTACGACGCAGGCACACGAGTACAGCCTGTGCGAGCCTGAACGCACCACCGTGCCCGCCCTGGAACTGGCCATTGCGGTCAAAAGCACTGGCAGCCACGAACAAGACTTGCCCCGCCGCCCGGCGCCCTAATAGCCCCCGATCTGCCAACAAGAACCGGGGAGCACTCATGAACAAGCAACACCACCTGTTACCACTGGCCCGGGCCGTCGGCCTGAGCCTTGTCACCCTGGCCGCGGCCCAGCCGGCCCTGGCCTACGAGCTGTACGCCGACGACGATACCCACCTGAACGCCGACATGCTCGCCGTGTTCGGCATGTTCAATAGTCGCAAGAACTACGATGGCACCCCGGGCGGTTCGACCTGGCGCGAAGGCTTCATCAAGTACGGGGTCAGCGGCGACCAGGGCCTGGGTGGCAACGGCACGCTGTACGGCACTTTTAACCTGGTCAGCTCGGCGACCTGGGGTGATGGCGACGCGGCAGGCAATACCGACGGCTCCGAACGCACCACCAAGATCGAGGATGCTTTCCTTGGCTGGCGCTCGGGCGATCTGTTCCCGGTCCTGGGCAAGGACGGCGTGGACTTCTCCGCAGGACGCCAGGTGGTCAAGCTCGGCAGCGGCTTCCTGATCAACGACGACGGCCCCAACCTTGGCAAGGGCCCGGCCGACGGTGCGCTGAACCGTGGCGGCGCCTACTACCTGGCGGCCCGTCACGCCTTCGACCGCACCGCGGTGCTGAAACTCGGCGGCCAGGACGGGCTGCACGGCAGCGTAGTGTGGCTGAAGTCCGACAACCGCGCCCAGGCCGAAACCGAACTGGCTGCGGGCACCCTGGACTACACCGCCGAGGCCGGCACTCTGGGCCTGACCTGGGTACATGGCCTCGACGTGGTCGACCAATGGGCCAGCGAGTTCCAGAAAGAACGCGAGAACATGGACGTCTACAGCCTGCGCGGCGAAGGCAACGGCGGCATCGAGAATGCCAGCTTCGCCTTCGAATACGCCTGGCAGGACAAGGACGCAGGCCCGGAAAAGGCCTGGTACGCGGAAGCAGGCTACACCTTCGCCGATGTCGCCTGGTCGCCCAAGGTTACCTACCGCTACACCCGTTATTCCCAGGGCTGGGATTCGCTGTTCACCGGCCTGAGCACCGGCTATGGCACCTGGTTCCAGGGTGAAGTGGCGGCCAACTACTCCGGCCCGTTCAACAGCAACACCGGCATCCACCATGTCGGCCTGAAGGCCACGCCGCTGGAAAATCTCACCGTCGGCGCGCTGTATTTCGACTTCAATACCCTGAGGACCCGCGACACCCTCAACCTCGATGCCCGCGAGCTGGATTTCTATGTCGAATGGGCGGTCAACGAGCACCTGATCGTCAGCCCGCTGATCGGCCTCTACCAGCCGAAGAAGGATGAGACGAACGGAGGGAATCAGGTGGGCGGGAACGGGACCAATGTGTATAGCCAGTTGACCGTGGCGGTACCGTTCTAGCTCTCCATTGGTCTTGAGGGCCTCATCGCTGGCAAGCCAGCTCCCACAGGATCACCACTGCTCTTGAGAGCGGTGCTGTACCTGTGGGAGCTGGCTTGCCAGCGATGAGGCCCGAAAGAACACCTCAACCATCCGCCTTCTTGTCAGCCTTGTCCTGCTTCACCACCTGCTGCTCCTTGTCCCGGTCACCCCACAGCCGGTCCTGCTCGGCCTGGAACCTGGCCTGGAAATCCTGGATCCGCTGCATGCCATCAGCCGCCTGTGCCGTCCCGGCCAGCGCCGACACCAGACCCGCCACCGCCATTACCTTGAGCATCCGCATCACACCTCGAACGTTTTCGGACGCCCAGGGAAAGGGGTCCTGTTGCTGGCCAGTCTATGCAGGTGCAGCTAACGCCAAGGTGAGGCGCGGATGACAATCGTGAAAGGTTCAGTAGCGCCGCGTACTCATCAACTCGTCCAGCACCCGGTTCGGCACGCGGAACGGAATCGCCGCGTGATCCTCGCCCGCCTCGATCTGCAGGTCGCTGCGCAGTCCGTACTGCGAGAGGTTTTCCAGGCGCAATTGCAGCGAGCGTACATCCTGGATCTCCTGGGGCATTTCCCGGTCGCCGACGCTCAGGCTCAGGCTGCGGTGGATCAGGTCCAGCTTGCCGGCATGGGCGTTGGCGGTGAAGGCCCGTTCATGGGCCAGCAGGAAACGATCCTGCCACCACAGGCTCGGGCTGATCGCCACGTAGTGCTGGAACAGCCCGGGCCGGGTGAACAGCGTATAGATGGCGAACATTCCGCCGAACGAGTGGCCGACCAGGCTGCGCTGGTCCTGGTCGACCTTGAAGCGTTCGTTGACCCTGGGCATCAGGCGCTTCTCGATGAAGTCGAGGAACACATCCTGCCCGCCCTGTGGCGGCTTGTTGCGCTCGGCCGGGGCCGGCGGCGACAGGTCATAGGCGCGGCGCACGAAATCCAGCGGTGTGTCGCTCGGATAGCCGATCCCCACCAGCACCGCCCCGCGCAGCCGGTCCTGGGCCCGCTTGGCGGCATGGAAGGCCGGGAAGTAGGCATTGCCGTCGAGCAGGTAGATCACCGGGTAGCCGCCGGTCCAGGGCACATCACCCTCGGGCAGGCTGACCATGATGCGGTATTCGCGGCCTTCGGCACTGTGCATCGTCCATTGTTCGGTGCCATCCAGGGTCACCGGTTCAGCCCGGGCCAGACCACTGAACAGCAGCACCGCAAGGCTCATCATCCAGTTACGCAGCATGTGTTTTCCCCTCGTTACCAGCGATAGCTGAGGCTGGTGACCACGCTGCGCGCTTCACCGCGATAGCAGTAGCCGTCCTGGCAATTGATGAAGCGCTCGTCGAACAGGTTGCGAGCATTGACGCCCACCCGCACGCCGTCGAGACCGCCACCGAAGTCGTAGTGCACGCCGGCGTCGACCAGGGTATAGCCCTGGTTCTTCACCCGGTTGGCCGCATCGCCGTAGGTGCTGCCGGTGTAGCGCGCGCCGCCGGAAATGCCGAAGCCGAACGGCAGCCTGTAGTCCAGCCACAGCGAAGCCAGGTGGCGCGGTACGTTCTTCGGCACCTTGCCCTGGTCGCCGTTGTTGCCCTTGGTCACCTCCGCGTCGTTGAAGGCATAGCTGGCAGTCAGGCGCAGGCTGTCGTTGACGTCCGATACCGCTTCCAGCTCGAGCCCGCGGGACACCTGCTCGCCGGTCTGCAGGTTGTTCAGCGGGTTGACCAGGTCGCGGGTCTGTACGTTGCTCTGGGTCAGGTGGTACAGCGAGGCGGTGAGCAGGGTGCTGCTGCCTGGCGGCTGGTATTTCACCCCGACTTCATACTGCTTGCCCTCGGTAGGCTTGTACGGCTGGCCGCTGGCGTTCACGCCGCTGACCGGCAGGAACGAGGTGGCGAAGCTGGCATAGGGTGCCACGCCGTTGTCGAACAGATAGAGCACCCCGAGCTGACCGGTGGTGGCCGAATCGCTGGTGGTGCTGTTGATGTCGGTCAGGTTGTCGTCGCGCCGCACATGCACCCAGTCGCGGCGCAGGCCGGCGGACAGGCGCCACTGGTCGAGCTCGATCTGGTCCTGCACATAGGCGCCCATGCGGTGTTCCAGGCCATCCTGGTCGGCCAGCGGCGAAGTCGGCTTGGCGACCGGCTGGTGGTAATCCGGGTTCCAGCGATCGATGGTGGGTGCCGGGCCCATGGCGTAGAGCAACGAGGTGTCCAGCCAGGCATAGTCGACGCCGCTGACCAGGGTGTGGTGCAGGTTGCCGGTGGAGAAGCGGCTGACCAGGCGTGTGTCGGTGGACAGCGAGTTCATGTCCTCGTACACGCCCACCGCATAGCGGTCGAGGATATGCCCGGCGGTGATCGAGGTCGGCTGCAGGTACTGGTTGGTGGTGCTGACCTGGCCGTAGCGCAGGTTCTGCTGAAGGCTGAAGGTTTCATTGAAGGCGTGCTCGAACTCGTAGCCGAAGGTCCACTGGCGCTGGTGCAGCTTGTCGAAGTATTCGTCGCCCTGCCAGAAATGGGTCAGGTGGTCGCCTTCCTGGAGCATCATCGGCGAAGCGGCGGTCTGCCGCTCCTGGTATTGCGCCAGCAGGGTCAGGCTGGTGTCCGGGTCGATCTGCCAGCTCAGGGACGGCGCCAGCAGACGCGAGTCGTTGTCCATCTGCTCGACCGAATAGCCGGAATCGCGGTACAGGCCAACGCTGCGGAACAACACGTCACCCGCCTCGTCCAGCTGACCGCCGATATCGAACTGGCCTTGCCGGTGGTCATAGCTGCCGGCTTGTACCTGCACTTCATTCCTGGCCAGCAGGCTCGGGCGCTTGCTGACCCGGTTGACCATGCCGCCGGGGCTGATCTGGCCGTAGAGCACCGAGGCCGGGCCCTTGAGTATTTCGATGCGCTCCAGCGCGTAGGCTTCGGTGGAATACAGCGACAGCCAGCCGCTGCCGGGCTGGCGCAGGCCGTCGAGGAAGTCGGCAGCGATGGTGGTCTCGAAGCCGCGCACCTGGATATTGTCGAAGCGCGGGTCCAGGCCCGAACTGCCGACCCGCACCCCGGCACTGTAGGCTACGGCATCCTCGACCTTGTTGACCTTGCGGTCGTTGATCTGCTCGGCGGTGACCACGCTGATGCTCTGCGCGGTCTCCAGGATGGGCCGGTCGCTCTTGGTCGCACTGCTGGCATTGCTGGCGAAATAACCCGGCACCGGGGCGAAGGCGCTCTGCACCGAGGTGCTTTCGATGCTGGTTGGCGCCAACTGCAGGCCAGCTTCGCTATCGCGCAGTACCACATAACCGGAGGCGGTCTTGCGCGCGACCAGGCCGCTGCCCGCGAGCAGCCGGTTCAGGCCCTCCTCCAATGAGCCGCCACCGCCGAGGCCGGAAGTGCTCAGGCCACGCACGTCATCAGGGGCGAACGACAGGGTGATCCCGGAGCGCTCGGCGAAACTGCTCAGGGCCTGGGCCAGCGGGCCGGCAGCCACGGCCGGGGCGACCGGGTATTCGGCCCGGGCCGGCAAGCTGGCGACAGCGCTGCCCAGGGCCAGCGCCAGGCACACGGCGCGGGACAGGAAACGGGGCTGCGAGGGAATCGATGGAGGGCTTGGGCGGCGCATTCAGGGGTCCAATAAGGGAAGTGATAGCCCATAACCGGACGAGTCCATGAAGTCCGACAAAAAATTCTGCCCGGCGCTATGCCGGCACTACCCGCACCCACCAGCGGGTGCGCTCCACCACTTTCACTGGCAGCAGATGGCTGATGTTGTCCAGCAGCGAGGCTGGCTCATCCAGGCGGAAAACGCCGGACAGGCGCAGGTCGGCAATTCGCTCGTCGCAGCCCAGCCAGCCGTGTCGATAGCGCCCGGCCTCGGCGAGGAAGTCACCCAATGGCATATCGTTGACCACCAGCAGCCCACGGCTCCAGGCGAACGGATCGAGGCGGCTCTTGCCCAGCTCCGTCAGCGCCGACGCCGACGCGCCCAGCCCCTCGCCCGCCTGCAAGCGGCGCTGGCCGACCGGCGAGGTCACCAGCACCTCGCCGCGATCGACGCGGATCTCGCTGTAGCCATCGCGCTCGCGCAGCGCCACCCGGGCCTCGCGGCCGCTGCATTCGGCGAAACGGCAGCGCGCCTGCCAGCGCGCACCGTCCACCAGCACCTCGCCGGAGCGCAGCAACAACTCACCGCCCTGCACGTCCACCGAGCTGTCGCCGTTGAGGGTGACCTGGGTACCGTTGCCCAGTTCGATCTGCCGGCGCTCGCCGAGGCCGGTGACATAGCCGGGATGCCAGGTCGGTGGCGCGCTCACTGTCGCCAGCGCGGTACCTCCAGCGACCAGCCCGAGCATCTTCAGCATGCGTCGCCGGCTGAGGTCGGCCGAGGCGCGCTGCAGCAACGGGATACTCTGCTCGGCCCGCGGCAACTGGCTGGCCTGGAACATCCCGGCCATCTGCTGCAGGCGTTGCCAGGCCAGTTGATGACGGGGGTCGCGGCGCAACCATTCATTGAACGGGGCCTGCAGTTCGGGGTTGCCGCGCAGGCGCATCTGCCAGTCGATGGCGGCACGCACCACGTTTTCCGGCAGGCGACTCATGATGGCGTCTCGAAGCACAGGCGGTAGCAGTGCAGCAGGGCATGGGCGACATGCCGCTCCACGGTACGGCTGGACACCCCCAGTTGCTCGGCGATCCGGGTGTGGGTCAGCCCGCCGAGCTGGTACAACAGGAAGGCTTCGCGCACCGCCGGTTTCAGGCCTTCGAGCATTTGCGCGATGCGCTCCAGGCACTGCAGGGCTTCATGGCGGACTTCCGGCGAGGGGTGGCAGGCTTGCGGCAGATGGGACAGGGTTTCGAGGTAGGCACGTTCCAGGGCATCGCGACGCCAGTGATCGATCACCAGGCCACGGGCAATACGCGCCAGCAGGGCCCGGGGCGAACGGTTGGTCACCGGCTGATTGCGCACCAGCAGGCGCACGAAGGTGTCCTGGGCCAGGTCGGCGGCCTGCTGCGAACAGCCGACCGAACGCCGCAGCCAACCGTTGAGCCAGCCGTGGTGGGTGCCGTAGAGCACGTCGAAAGGAACGATGGAATCCGCTTCATGCAGCGACATGGCACCCCCTTCGGAGCCAGAACGGCTGAAATACGGGGGCACATTAATAGCGAATCATTCTTATTTCAATATGAAATTAGGCAAGCTCGAAAGGACAACGCGTACATTGTATGAGCGGGTTTGCTCCCATATGGGTGGAGCACGCAGACCTTGAGAAACCGGTTTTGGGACCGCTGGCGCGGTCCTTCGCAGGCAAGCCAGCTCCTACAGGGCTTTGGGCAGGCCCATCAAACCTGGCCCACGCCCCTGGAACCACCGGCAGTTCAGTCGAAATCACTCGCCGCATGCCGCTCCGGCAACCGTTCCGATTCCTCGCCCCAGGTCCGGTTGACCCGTGCCCCGCGCTTTACCGCCGGACGCTCGGCGATCTCGTTGGCCCAGCGCAGCACATGGGGGTAGCTGGGCGCATCGAGGAATTCCGCCGCGCCGTAGACCTTGTTGCGCAGCATCTCGCCGAACCACGGCCAGCAGGCCATGTCGGCGATGCTGTATTCGTCCCCGGCGACATAGCGATGTTCCGCCAGCTGTCGGTCCAGCACGTCGAGCAGGCGCTTGACCTCCATGGTGTAGCGGTTGATCGGGTATTCGAACTTCTCCGGCGCATAGGCGAAGAAATGCCCGAAACCGCCACCGACGAAACCGGCACCGCTCATCTGCCAGAACAGCCAGTTCAGGCATTCGGCGCGCTTGGCCGGGTCCTTGGGGATGAAGGCGCCGAAAGAGTCGGCGAGGTACAGCAGGATCGAGCCCGACTCGAACAGGCGCACAGGCGGGTTCTGGCGGGTGTCCAGCAGGGCAGGGATCTTCGAGTTGGGATTGAGTTCGACGAAGCCGCTGCCGAACTGGTCGCCCTCGCCGATGCGGATCAGCCAGGCGTCGTACTCGGCATCCTTGAAGCCGGCGGCGAGCAGCTCTTCGAGCATGATCCCGACCTTGACGCCGTTGGGCGTGGCCAGGGAATACAACTGCAGCGGATGGCGGCCCCGGGGCAATTCACGCTCGTGGGTCGGGCCGGCGATCGGGCGGTTGATATTGGCGAACTGGCCACCGCTGGCCTTGTCCCAGGTCCAGACCTTGGGCGGGGTGTAAGGGGTGTCTGACATGAAAAGCCCTCCTCGACGGATCGTTTGCAGGTCCTTGGTTCGGCAGCGCATGGCCGCCACGGGTTCAGTTTTCGCCGCCTACAGCGCCGTACCGCGGCGCGGCGTGTAGAACAGCGAGGACAACGCACCTTCGTGCTCCAGCAGGTGGATCTTCTTTTCGATGCCCCCGGCGTAGCCGGTCAGGCTGCCGTCGCGGCCGATCACCCGATGGCACGGAATGATGATGGAAATCGGGTTATGCCCCACTGCCCCGCCCACGGCCTGGCTGGACATGCTTGCCAGGCCGCTGCGCAGGGCCACGGCCTTGGCGATCTCGCCGTAGGTAGTGGTGCCGCCGTAGGGGATTTCACAGAGCAGGGCCCACACGGCCTTGCGGAAATCGCTGCCGATCGGGGCCATAGGCAGGTCGGCGATGGCGGGCTGCCGGCCAGCGAAGTACTGGTCGAGCCAGTCGCAGGCCTGTTGGAAGAACGGCAGGTTGTCGTTTGGCTCAAGGGTGCCGGGAGCACTGCCGCCGAAGTACTTCTGGCCGACCATCCACAGGCCCAGCAGGTGGCTGTCGCTGGCGGCGAGCTGCAGGGTGCCGACGGGGGACGGGTAGAGGGTGGAGTAGTACATGGGGCTGTCCTGGATCCGGGGGGAAGTCTTTAACATGGCATCCGCTGTGTTCTCAAGGGCCTCATCGCTGGCAAGCCAGCTCCCACAGGGTCGGCAGAGCACACAGAACCTGTGGGAGCTGGCTTGCCAGCGATGAGGCCCCCGAGGTCAACGATCAATCGTCAGGATATCCACCAGCACCCGCCCCGGCCCGCTCAGTTCCACCCCGCGCCGCGTCACCACCTCGTACGGCTCGCTGCGCGATCTCAATTGCAACGGCAACTGCACCAGCATCCCGTGCTCCACCGCCACCCGCGCCACATCCCAGGGCATCACCGCCAGCAGACCCGGGTCCTGGCGCAACAAGGACAAGGTGGTGAAGGTCGAGGAAGTTTCGATCGGGTACTGGGGGAAATTCAGCCCCGCTTCGCGAAACTCCCGCTCCAGGGTCAGGCGCATCGGCATGTTCACCGGGAACACCACCCAGCGCGAATCCGCCAGTTGCGCCAGGTCGAGCTGCTCGCTACCGGCCAGGGCGTGCTCCGGGTTGGCCACCAGCACCAGTCGCTCCTGGTGCCGGACCCGGCTGTCATAGGCATCCGGCCGCCGGCTGACGCTGGTCCGGCAGATCACCACATCCAGCCGCCCTTGGTCGAGCAGGCTGAGCAGGCGGTCGCTGGTGTCCTCGACCACGGTCACCGACAGGTCCGGCTGCTCCTCGCGCAGCCGTGCCAGCCCCTCGACCAGCATCGGCACCGCGCCCATGATGGTGCCCACCGACAGCCGGCCGCCGTGCCCCTGCATGATTCCCAGCATTTCCTCACGCAAATGGGCCAGGTCGGTGTTGATCAGCCGCGCGTAGCGCACCACGCAGCGCCCAAGGTCGTTGGCCTCCAGGCCCTTGCTGGTACGCTCGAACAGCACCGCGCCCAGGGTCGATTCGATCTCGTTGAGGGCCTTGGTCGCGCCTGGCTGTGTGATCGACATGGCGTCGGCCGCCTTGTGGATCGAGCCCAGTTCGTCGAGACAGATCAGCAGGCGCAGTTGTCGCAGGCGCAGGCGCGAGGCCATGGAACTCAAGGATGGCAGCACGGGGGATCACCAAAAGTTATCACAGGGTCAATAGCTGTCATTAGGCAGCATCGTCCGGGAAATTTAAAGTGGCCCCAGCGATCCTCCACAAGAACACACAATCATGGAGCCCCCATGCGTCTGATCCAATTCGAAACCGCAACCGCCCGGCGCCATGTGGGCGTGGTCGAGGGCGACCTGATCCAGCCGGTCCGCGCAACCAGCCATATGCGCGAACTGGCCCTGGCCGCGATTCGCAACCAGCGCAGCCTCACGGCCGAGGTGCTGGCCCGGGGCCTGGATGACGTTACTGAAAGTTATTCCCTGGCCCTGGACGAGTGCCGGGTCCTGCCGCCGCTGGACCACGAGGATCCGGCCCACTGCCTGGTCAGCGGCACCGGCCTGACCCACCTGGGCAGCGCTTCGACCCGGGACAAGATGCACCAGCAGAAGATCGACGATGCCGCTGCCCTGACCGATACCGCGCGCATGTTCCAGTGGGGCATCGAGGGCGGTCGTCCGGCGGCCGGCAGCGTCGGCGCCCAGCCCGAGTGGTTCTACAAGGGCGACGGCTCCACCGTGGTCCGCCCCGGCCAGGCATTGCGCAGCCCGGCCTTCGCCGAAGACGCCGGCGAGGAACCGGAACTGGCCGGCCTCTACGTGATCGCCGATGATGGCCAGCCTTACCGCCTGGGCTTCGCCATCGGCAACGAGTTTTCCGACCATGTGATGGAGCGCCGCAGCTACCTGTACCTGGCCCATTCGAAACTGCGCAATTGCGCCTACGGCCCGGAGCTGCGGGTTGGCGAACTGCCGCGCCATCTCGAAGGCGTGAGCCGGATCCGCCGTGGCGACAGGGTGCTGTGGGAAAAACCTTTCCTCAGCGGCGAGGACAACATGTGCCACTCGCTGGAGAACCTCGAGTACCACCATTTCAAGTACCAGCAGTTCCTGCGCCCGGGCGACGTGCATATCCATTTCTTCGGCACCGCCACCCTGTCCTTTGCCGACCAGGTCAGGACCGAGCCGGGCGATGTGTTCGAAATCAGCCTGGCCGAGTTCGGCGCGCCGCTGCGCAATACCGTGGGCCAGGCCG
Source organism: Pseudomonas sp. GD04058 (assembly GCF_029836855.1). NCBI lineage: Bacteria > Pseudomonadati > Pseudomonadota > Gammaproteobacteria > Pseudomonadales > Pseudomonadaceae > Pseudomonas > Pseudomonas sp. GD04058. The sequence goes on along the minus strand of NZ_JAOECN010000004.1, from coordinate 194,665 downwards.
CCGAACCGCTGGCACCGGGAGCCGTGCAGGCCCTCTGAACCCGACCCACCCGGCGCAGGGAGGCGCCACCCGGCATTTCATAACAAACATAAGAGTGAGATGAGCATGAAGAACAGCCCCTTCCCGGCGGCGCCCTCGCCCGCCGTCGCCGGCGCCGACAGCACACGTCCGAGCAACGTGCGCTGGCGCATCTTCCTGATCCTGCTGTTGCTGGCGGCGATCAACTACATCGACCGCGCTTCGCTGTCGGTGGCCCTGCCATTGATTTCCGCCGAGTTCGAACTGACCCCGGCGCTGGAAGGCCTGATCCTCAGCGCGTTCTTCTGGTCCTACGCGTTGATGCAGATCCCCAGCGGCATGCTCCTGGACCGCTTCCAGGTGCGCAATATCGTCGGCGTCGCCACCGTCGGCTGGGGCGCTTTCCAGGCCCTCGGCGGCTTCGCCCATAACTGGATCACCCTGCTGATCACCCGGGTCGGCCTGGGCGTGGCCGAGTCGCCGATCATGCCGGCTGGGGCCAAGCTCAACGGCTCCTGGCTGACACCCAACGAACGCGGGCGCGGTGCCACCCTGGTTGACGGCGGCGCACCGCTGGGCACCGCCTTCGGGGCGATCATCATCGCCGGGCTGATCACCTGGTTCGACTCCTGGCGCATCGCCTTCATCATTGCCGGCGTCGGTACCGTGGTGGTCGGCGTCTGGGCCTGGTGGTACATCCGTAACCACCCCAGCGAACACCCGCTGGTGAACAAGGCCGAGCTGGACTACATCACCCAGGCCAACGACGCCGCGAGCACGTCCGGCGGCAACCGCAAGGCGGTGCTCAAGGAACTGCTGAAAAGCCGCTCGGTACTCTGCATGTTCGCCGGCTATGCCTGCTACAACAGCGTGTTCTACGGCCTGCTGACCTGGATGCCGAGCTACCTGCACCAGAGCCACAACCTGGATATCAAGGCCATGGGCGGGGCGACCTTCCTGATCTTCATGTGCGGCTTCGTCGGCGAGCTGGTCGGCGGCTGGATCGCCGATAAATGGCGGACCAACGGCGGCCAGCCGAACACCGTGATGCGCAGCATGTTCGCCGGCTCCGCTGCCGTCGCTGCGCTATGCATCCTGCTGGTGGCCTACACCCCGGATGCCGCGCGCGTGATCGCCCTGCTCTGCGTAGCGCTGTTCTTCATCCGCTGGTGCGGCATGTACTGGTGCCTGCCGGCCATTCTCGGCGGCAAGTCCAAGGCCGGCGTGCTGGGTGGCAGCATGAACTTCTGCGGCAACATGGTCGGGGTGATCGTGCCGATCCTGATCGGCCTGATCGTACAGTTCACCGGCTCCTATTTCCTGGCTCTGATCTTCTTCGTGGTCATGGCCTTCGGCCTGATGCTGTTCTCCGGCCTGATCGACTATCGCGAGCGTGGGCTGGCCTGAGCCCACACCGTTATCCGAGGTAAACCGTCATGCAACTGATTACAACAACAGGCAGTGAACGCGCTGCTCTGGCCGTGATCCGGCTCAATCCGCTGGACGATGTGCTGATCGCCCGCCAGCCGCTGACCGAAGGCCTGGAACTGCCCGAAGGCATCCGCGTGCGCGAGCCGGTGCCGGCCGGGCACAAGATCGCCGCCCGGGACATCGCCGTGGGCGAGCCGCTGCGCCGCTACGGGCAGATCATCGGCTTTGCCAGCCAGGCCATCGGCGTCGGCCAGCATGTCCACGTGCATAACCTGGCCATGGGCGACTTCAGTCGCGACTACGCGTTCGGCGTCGATGCCAAGGGCGTGCAGACGCCCGTCGAAGACAGCTTCATGGGCATCGTCCGCGCCGATGGGCGGGTCGCCACGCGCAACTACATCGGCATCCTGACGTCGGTGAACTGTTCGGCCACCGTGGCCCGGGCCATCGCCGACCATTTCCGCCGCGACATCCATCCCGAGGCGCTGGCCGACTACCCCAATGTCGATGGCGTGGTCGCCCTGACCCACGGCGTCGGTTGCGCCGTGGACCCGGGTGGCGAAGCCCTGGCGATGCTCCAGCGCACCCTGGGCGGCTACGCGGTGCACGCTAATTTCCACTCGGTGCTGATGATCGGCCTGGGCTGCGAGACCAACCAGATCCCCGACCTGCTCGCGGCCCAGGGCCTGGAAAGCTGCAACACCCTGCGCACCTTCACCATCCAGGGCACCGGCGGCACCTCGAAAACCATCGCCAGCGGTATCGCCCAGGTCAAGTCGCTGCTGGCCGAGGCCAATGCGGTACAACGCGAACCGGTCAGCGTCCGCCACCTCACCGTCGGCCTGCAATGCGGCGGCTCCGATGGCTATTCCGGGATCACCGCCAACCCGGCGCTGGGCAATGCGGTAGACCGCCTGGTGGCGGCCGGCGGCACCGCGATCCTCTCGGAAACCCCGGAAATCTATGGTGCCGAGCACCTGCTGACCCGTCGTGCGGTCAGCCAGGCCGTGGGCGAGAAACTCATCGCCCGCATCCAGTGGTGGGAGGCCTACTGCCAGCGCATGGGCGCCGAGCTGAACAACAACCCGTCCGCCGGCAACAAGGCCGGCGGCCTGACCACCATCCTGGAAAAGTCCCTCGGCGCCGTGGCCAAGGCCGGCTCCAGTGACCTGGTGGATGTCTACCAATACGCCGAACCGGTACGCGCCCATGGCCTGGTGTTCATGGACACCCCCGGCTATGACCCGATCTCCGCCACCGGCCAGGTTGCCGGTGGCGCCAACCTGATCGCCTTCACCACCGGGCGCGGCTCGGCCTACGGTTGCGCGCCCTCGCCGTCGATCAAACTGGCGACCAATACCCGCCTGTGGGAAACCCAGGAGGAAGACATGGACGTGAATTGCGGTGGCATCGCCGACGGCAGCATGACCATCGAAGAACGCGGCGAGCACATCTACCGCCTGATGCTGGCGATCGCCTCGGGCCAACGCAGCAAGAGCGAGCAGCACGGCTACGGACAGAACGAGTTCGTGCCGTGGCAGATCGGCGCCATCACCTGATTTTCCGTTTTACCGCTTAGGAGCAACCCATGATCCTCGGTCACAACTACATTGGCGGACAGCGCTCGGCGCAGGGCGATATCCGCCTGCAGAGCCTCGACGCCAGCACCGGCGAAGCCCTGCCTGGCGAGTTCTGCCAGGCCACCGAGGCGGAGGTCGATGCAGCGGCGCGCGCAGCTGCGGCAGCCTTCCCGGCCTATCGCAACCTGTCGCCGGAGCGGCGTGCGCAGTTCCTCGATGCCATCGCCGACGAACTGGACGCCCTGGGCGATGCCTTCGTCGCCATGGTCTGCCGCGAAACCGCCCTGCCCGCCGCACGTATCCAGGGCGAGCGCGGACGTACCAGCGGGCAGATGCGCCTGTTCGCCAAGGTGCTGCGCCGCGGTGATTTCCTCGGTGCGCGGATCGACCGCGCCCTGCCCGATCGCCAGCCATTGCCGCGCGTGGACCTGCGGCAGATGCGCATCGGCATCGGCCCGGTTGCCGTGTTCGGTGCCAGCAACTTCCCCCTGGCCTTCTCTACCGCCGGCGGTGATACCGCCGCAGCTCTGGCGGCGGGCTGCCCGGTGGTGGTCAAGGCCCACAGCGGCCATATGGCCACCGCCGAAGCGGTGGCCGATGCCATCCTCCGCGCGGCGGAGCGCACCGGCATGCCGGCCGGCGTCTTCAACATGATCTACGGCGGTGGGGTTGGCGAATGGCTGGTCAAGCACGCGGCGATCCAGGCCGTGGGCTTTACCGGCTCGCTGCGCGGCGGCAACGCCCTGTGCCGCCTGGCCGCCGAACGGCCACAGCCGATCCCGGTGTTCGCCGAGATGTCCAGCATCAACCCGGTGATCCTGTTGCCGGACGCGCTGCGCACCCGCGGCGACACCCTCGCTCGGGAACTGGCGGCCTCGGTGACCCTGGGCTGTGGGCAGTTCTGTACCAATCCGGGACTGATCATCGGCCTGCGCTCGGCGCAGTTCACTGGGTTCGTCGAGCAGCTCAAGGGGCAGATGGCCGAGCAGCCGGCGCAGACCATGCTCAATCGCGGCACCCTGGCCAGCTATTGCAAGGGGCTGGAGCATTTGCACGGGCATCCCGGCGTGCGTCATCTGGCCGGGGCCGCGCAGGGCGACGGGCAAGCGCAGCCGCAGCTGTTCGCGGCGGATGTGCGGCTGTTGCTGGAGGGCGATGAACTGCTGCAGGAAGAAGTATTCGGGCCGGCAACCGTGGTGATCGAAGTCGAGGACACGGCGCAACTGCGCGCGGCAATCCAGGCGCTGCGCGGGCAATTGACGGCGACACTGATCGGCGAGCCGGACGAGCTGCTGGCCCATGCCTGGCTGGGTGAACTGTTGCAGGAAAAGGTCGGGCGGGTACTGGTCAATGGCTATCCGACCGGGGTCGAAGTCTGCGATGCCATGGTCCATGGTGGGCCCTATCCGGCGACCTCCGATAGCCGCGGAACGTCGGTGGGCACGCTGGCGATCGAGCGCTTCCTGCGGCCGGTGTGCTTCCAGAATTATCCGGATGCCTTGTTGCCGGAAGCGCTGAGGGATGGGAATCCGCTGGGGGTGTTGCGGCTGGTGGATGGGGTGTTCAGTCGGGAGGGTCTGGTCTGATCTTCAGGGCCCCATCGCTGGCAAGCCAGCTCCCACAGGTATTGCGTGCACCGCTGAACCTGTGGGAGCTGGCTTGCCAGCGATGGGGCCCTGCAAATCCAACTTACTTCTTCGGCAAGACACTGCTCACCAGCTGCCTCGCCGTCTGCCGGATCACCCCCACGCCATCCGGATCACCCTGCAACAGCGCCCCGGCGAACTGCCGGGCCTGCTTGAGGTTGATGTGCGGCGGCAACGGCGGAACATCCGGGTCGGTGCGAAACTCGATGAGCACCGGCACATCGCTGGCCAGCGCCTGCTCCCAGGCCGGGGCCACGTCTTCCTCGCGCTCGACGCAGATACCTTTCAAGCCAATGGAAATGGCGAACAGGTGATACGGCACATCCGGTATCGCCTGGCTCGCCACGTACTTCGGATCACCCTCCATCACCCGCTGCTCCCAGGTTACCTGGTTCAGGTCCTGGTTATTGAACACGGCGCAGATCCAGCGCCCGTTGCCCCACTGGCGCCAGTACTTGGCGACCGTGATCAGCTCGGCGAGGTTGTTCATCTGCATCGCGCCGTCTCCCACCAGCGCCACCACCGTCTGCTGCGGATGGGCGAACTTGGCGGCAATGGCGTAAGGCACCGCCGCGCCCATCGAGGCCAGCCCGCCGGACAGCGAGCAGCGCATGCCCGGACGAATCCGCAGGTCGCGGGCGAACCAGTTGGCGCAGGAGCCGGAGTCGCTGGTGATGATCGAGTGATCCGGCAGGCGCGGCGAAAGCTCATACACCACGCGCTGTGGATTGACCGGGTCGGCCTTGCTCAGCGCGCGCTTCTCCAGCTTGCTGTCCCAGGCCTTGCGCCAGCCCTCGATCTTCTTGCGCCAGCGCCGTTCGCCCTTCTGCTCGATCAGCGGCAGCAGCGCATCGAGGGTGTCGGCAGCATCGCCCACCAGGTTGATTTCCATCGGGTAGCGCAGGCCGAGCATGTTCGGCTCGATATCGATCTGCACGCCCCGGGCCTGGCCTTCCTTGGGCAGGAATTCGGCATAGGGGAAGCCCGACCCGATCATCAGCAAGGTGTCGCATTCGTTCATCAGCTTCAGGCTCGGCTCGGTGCCGAGCAAACCGATGCAACCGGTGACCCAAGGCAGGTCATCGGACAGGACCGCCTTGCCCAGCAACGCCTTGGCGACCCCTGCACCGAGCTTGTCGGCCAGTTGCCTGACCTGCTCGCTGGCCCCCAGGGCACCGGCGCCGACCAGGATGGCCACCTTGCTTCCCTCGTTAAGCAGCTTCGCCGCAGCCGCCAGGTCGTCTTCCCGCGGCAGGACCCGCGGCCGACGGTAGCCAAGGCCGGAATGTAGGGTGCCGTGGGCGCGGGCCGGCTCTTCGTAGGGCAGTTCCTGCAGGTCGTTGGGCAGGATCAGCGCCGTCACCTTGCGCTCGCCCACTGCGGTGCGCACCGCACGATCCAGCAGATGGCGCACCTGGGACGGCGCCGAAGCCTGCTGGACGAACGCCCCGGCCACATCCTTGAACAGCGACACCAGGTCGACTTCCTGCTGGTAATGCCCGCCCAGCGCGGTACGGGCCTGCTGGCCGCAGATGGCGAGGACCGGCATGTGGTCCAGGCGCGCGTCATACAGCCCGGTGACAAGGTGCGATGCGCCGGGCCCCGAGGTGGCGATGCACACCCCCAGCTCCCCGGTGAACTTGGCGTGGGCACTGGCCATGAAGGCGGCCATTTCCTCGTGGCGGCACTGCACGAACTCGATCTTGCCGGAGCGCCGCAGCGCCCCGAACACGCCGTTGATGCCATCGCCGGGGTAACCGAAGATGCGCTTCACGCCCCACTGGCTGAGCCGTTCCACGAGAAAGTCGCCTACGGTGCTGGACATGTACTGCCTCCTTTATCGTTCGGGTCGATAAAGGTTGGGACAGGAAGCGTTCGGCAGGTGTTCAGATTGTTTGAACCGGGCGTGACCCGTCAGGACATCAGCTACTGCCCAGTAAACGGGCCATGCTCCTGGCCAGTTCCAGCCGCCGGAACGGCTTGCGCAACACTTCGAACTCAAGCAATGCCTGGGGTGGCAGGTTGGCGTAGCCGGTGATGATCAACACCGGCAGGTCCGCCCGCCATTGGCGCAGGTCGTGGGCGAAGCGGCTGCCGGTTTCATCGGCCATGATCTGGTCGGTCACCAGGATATCCAGCTCCAGCCCCGCCTCGATCAGGCGCCGCGCCTGGGCCGGGCCGTCGGCTTCGGTGACCTTGTAGCCGAGATCGCGCAGTTGCAATGCCGTGGCGTTGCGGACCATTTCCTCGTCATCCACCAGCAGCACACGGTTCAGGTGCCGGGCCATGGGCACCGCGTCACCGAACTCGTCCTGCCCCTCCTGCTCCACCGATCCCACCGGCAGCCAAAGCGTCACTTCGGTACCACGCCCCGGCCAGGAGCGGACCTCCATGCCGCCACCGGATTGCCCGGCCAGCCCCTGGACCATGGACAGGCCCAACCCGGTCCCGCGGCCTACGCCCTTGGTGGAGAAAAACGGCTCGGCGCAGCGGCGCAGCACATCCGCACTCATGCCACAGCCGCTGTCGCTGACCTTGAGCCACAACTGTTGCCCGCGTACGCCCTCCGGCGGTTCGCCCGGACCGGCGGAAATCCGCAGGCGCCCCCCCTGTTCCATGGCATCCCGGGCATTGACCACCAGATTGAGCAACGCCAGTTCCAGTTGATGCGGATCGACCACCACGGTCGGCAGGTATTCGTCGACCTCGACCTCGAACTGTATGGTCGGCCCCAGGGAGTGGGCAATCAGCTCGTGCATCTCCGCCACCAGGCTTGCCAGCGCCACGGTCTGCGGGGTCAGGGTCTGGCGCCGGGCGAAGCTGAGCAGGCGCCCCACCAGGTTGCGCGCCCGCTCCGCCGCCTGCAATGCGCCCTGGGTCAGGCGCGCGGTGCGTTGCAGGTCATCGGGGCGGCGCTGGATCAACTCCAGCGAGGCAATGATCGGCGTGAGCATATTGTTGAAATCGTGAGCGATACCGCCGCTGAGCTGGCCGACCATCTCCATCTTGCGCGCTTCATGCAGCTCGACGATGGCCGCCTCACGCTCGGCAAGGATGGCGCCGACCCGCTCCTCCAGGCTTTCATTGAGCGCCTTCATCTCGGCGAAGGCCGCCTGCAGGTCGCGTTGCGCGCGGGCATGGCTCATGGCGTCCCAGGTCTGCCGGGCACACTCCTCTACCAGCAGGCATTCGTCCTCGCACAGTACCCGGGGCCGGGCGAACTCCACACTGAGCATGGCCTGCAGTTCACCCGCCCGCAGCACCGGCACCTGCAGGCTGGCCGGCACGGAAAAGCGCGCGGGGTCCTCGTCGAAGCACACGCAGGAGGCGTCCAGTTCCTGCTGCAAACGGCGGGTCGCATGGTCGCGGATCGCCTCGGCGTCGTCGAGCCCGCGCAGCGCCTCGCCGAGCTCCAGGAGAAAAGCCTGGCGCCGCTGGAACTGCACGCGCCGGGTGGTCTCGGTGACGATGCACAACACCCCGCCCACGCTGCCGTCACTCTCGCGCACTGCCGAATAGGACACATCGAACCAGGCCGTCTCGCCGAAGCCGCTGCGTTCGATATAGAACGGCCGGTCGGTGGCGGAGAAGGTCTGGCCGGTTTCGCGCACGCCGCGCAACAGCGGCTCGAGGTCGTCCCATAGCTCGCTCCAGTGTTCGATGGCAGGGCGGCCAAGGGCGTGGGGATGCTTGGCACCGATGGTCGGCACGTAGGCTTCGTTATACAGGGCCACGTACTGCGGCCCCCAGAACAGCACGATCTGCGCCTTGGCCGGGAGCATCAGGCTCATGGTCGCTTGCAGCCCCGCCGACCAGGCGTGCGGAGGACCCAGCGGCGAGCTTCGCCAATCCAGCGTCTGCAATAGATCACTCATGATGCCGCCATTGTCGATAAAGCCTGGCGAAAGCGTCGTGCAACCGTCCAAAGGGTTGCCGTGGCTTGTTTTCATCCTGTAGAGGCCCCGGCCGTGTTTCGTTCATCCATCAATATGAAGCACGCCGGCCCCGGATCGTTCCACGCCGAGCGACCGAAGGAGAGAAAATTTCGTTTATTGCGCAAAAAGTCGTAAAGCCAGTGATCCCTGCTGTTCAACGGCTTTTTGTGCAATAAATAGAAATAACCGTTCGGTTGGACAGCCTACAATGGCCTGTCCACCACCCTTTCCAGCAAGGAGTCCCCATGACCTGCGCCCTGGCCCTGGAAGCACTGGCCTTCGATCACCGGGATGGCGAAGAGATCCTGCCCCACTGCCATGCCCAGGCGCAGCTGATCCACGGTATCAGCGGGGTCATGCTGGTGGGTGCGGCGGGTACGCACTGGGTGCTACCGGCCGGCCATGCACTGTGGGTGCCGCCGGGCATCGAGCACCAGATCCGCATGCTTGGCCAGGTCAGCATGCGCACCCTGTTCATGCCCGCCTCGACCTGGCCATGGGGCGGTGAGCAGTGCCAGTTGATCAGCGTCACGCCGTTGATGCGCGAGTTGCTGGTGGCCGCCAGCGGCCTGCCTTCGCAAGCCGACAACCCACACCGCCGGCAGTGCATCCATGAGCTGCTGCTGGTGGAAATGCACGGTGCGCAGGCCGTCGCCCTGCATCTGGCAATGCCCGCCGACCCGCGCCTGCAGCGCCTGTGCAACCAGGTGATCGCCCGTCCGGCGAGCGAAGCCGGGCTGGAGGAATGGGCCCGGCAATTGAACATGAGCAGCCGGACCCTTGCCCGCCTGTTCCAGCGCGAGCTCGGAACCAGCTTCGGCGACTGGCGCACCCGCGTGCGCATGGTACTGGCCATGCAGCGCCTGGGCAGCGGCGCCTCTGTGCTGGAAGTGGCGCTGGAGCATGGTTACCAGAGCCCGAGTGCGTTCTCGCAGACCTTCAAGCGGGTCGTCGGGCATCTGCCGAGTCATTACCAGGGGTGAGTCCGTCTCACAAGACTGCCTAGCGCGAGATTATCCGTTCGATGTGGTGCGGCTGACGGCCCCTTCCGCCTTTACGGCGGCCTACTTTTTTCTTGGAAAAAGTAGGCAAAACCGCTGGCTCCTACATGCGGCCCTGCGCTTCGCTCCGGGTTCCCTCCCTCCGGCACCTTCCGGGGCCATCGCGGCCTACGATTTGCTGCGCAAATCTACATCTCGCGTCTTCGGCTAACGCCGAAGGGTGCTGCGCACCTGGCCCCTACAGGCACCTCCACTCGGCCTCCTGAAGTCGCAATTGGCGGCGTTTGAACTGACGCGCACGAGGAGCAAGAGCAAAAGCCAAACCAGAAACTTGAATCCAGGAATCGATCTGTCGATGCAGTTTTCGATTTCGAAGATGGGTCAATGCAGGCGCCACCCGTAACTCGCGACGTCAGGAGGGGACCCGGAGCGAAGCGTAGGGCCGGATGTAGGAGCAAGCGGTTTTGCTTACTTTTTCCAAGAAAAAAGTAAGCCGCCGTAAAGGCGGAACGGGTCGTCAGCCGCACCACACCGAACGGATAATCTCGCGAGACAAGCCGCACACACGAAGCACTTCCCCCATATCAGATCGAACAACGGTGCAGATACAGCGACAAGATCCTGAAAGGATCAATCCCCCATTGGCATGGTGAACCTGAACTCGGTGCCCTTGCCCACTTCACTGCGAGCCTCGATCCGCCCGCCATGGGCTTCGACGATGCCCTGGGTGATATACAGCCCAAGCCCGGTACCGTTGGGGTTGCCCTCCTTCATCGTCCAGTAGCGCTCGAAAACATGGGGCAATTGTTCGGCCGGGATGCCTTCGCCGTCGTCCTTGACCGTAAACACAATCTCGTTGCCGCCCAGCGCCGCATGTACGCCCACCGTGCCCAGGCGCGGGGTGAACTTGATGGCGTTGCCCACCAGGTTGGAGAGCACCTGGAACAACCGCTCCGGGTCGGCGTGGATCTTCAGTTCCGGCTCGCTTTCGAAGGCGATGCTGATGTTCTTGTTCAACGCCAGCGGCATGAGCAGCGCCTGGGTTTCCTCGAAGATCTGGCCGACGTCCAGGGTCTTGGGCGAGATGGTGTAGCGTCCGGCGTCGATCTTCGAGGTATCGAGCAGGTCGTCCAGCAGCGTGCTCATGCGCCCGGCCGCCTGCTGCATGGTCTCGATGGCCGTGGCAATGCGCCGCGAGGCATGCGGGCCGTCGGAGCTGAAACTCTTCTGCATCATGCCGCAGAGCATGGAAATGACCGTCATCGGATTGCGCAGGTCATGGGAAACCACCGCCACCAGGTCGTCGCGGGTGCGCACCGCCTGCTGTTCACGGCGTACCTGGCGGGCCAGGTCGTTTTCCAGCGCGGAGCGGCGCAGGTCGTTGGCAGCGTACAGGTCGCCATGGCTCCACTTGCGTGAGATCCCGGCCATTTCCACCTTCCAGATCTCGAACGAGGCACGCGGGCGCAGGCGCGGGCCGGCTTCGGAATTTTCCAGGTCCAGCGGCTTCTTCGGGTCGCCGCTCCAGTTGATGGTTTCTTTTACTTCCGGGCGGAACCACAGCACGCCGTTATCCACCGGCTTGGGCAGGCTCATGGCGAGTAAGCCGCTGGCGACATGCTGGTAGGCCTCGGCCGGGGGATAGACCGCAGACAGATTGTGGCTGGCGAAAACCGCCTGGCCGCCCTGCTGCAGCCACTTGTGCAAGGCGCGGATCTCGTCGGGCTCCGGGCAATTGCCATAGCGGTGCAGTTGCTTGTCCTCGATGATCGCGATGCCGGCGGCATCGGTCAGGTTCATCAGCACCTCGGGCTGGCCGGCCAGGCCGTCGAACACATTCTGCGGCGAGTCGATCATGGCCTGGTTGAGCAGCCCCAGCGCTTCGATCTTTTCTTCACGCTGGCGGCTGACTTCCAGCGCCTCCATGGCACTGATCTGCAGCGACAGCACCTGGCCGATGGACTGGCAGGCCATGCGCAGTTCATGGGGCACGTGCAGCGGCTGGCGATTGCCACAACTGATCAGGCCCCACAGCTCGCCGTCCTTGAGCAGGGAAATGCTCATGGACGAGAGCACGCCCATGTTCTTCATGTACTGGCAGTGGATCGGCGACACGCTGCGCAGGTTGGCAAAGCCGAGATCCAGGGGCTCGCCGGTGTCGGGCCGCAGCGCCGGCACCAGCGGGACAGCCTGGTAGCCGGCATCCGGAATGATCCGCAGCCAGTTCTTGCGGTACAGCTCGCGGGCCTGCCGGGGGATGTCCGAGGCGGGGAAGAACAGGCCGTTGAAGACTTCCATGGACGGGCCGGAGGCCTCGGCGATCACCTGGCCATGGCCTTCCTCTTCGAAGCGGTAGATCAGCACCCGGTCGTAGCCGGTCAGGGCCTGGATCTCGCGGACGCTGACCTCGTACAGCGCCTGCAGGGAGGCTGCGCCCTGCAGGCGCTGGAGCATGCGGCCCAGGTTGGTCAGGTTGCCGGCGATGCTGCCGGGCTGGTAGTGCCCGGCATGCACTTCCAGTTCGAAGATCAGTACACCGTCGTGACGGTGCAGCAGGCCATCGAAGGTCATGCCGTTGAGCGCGACGGTCAGTGGCGAATCATTGGACAGCAGCGGCTGTTGCACGCTGTGCTGCAAGGCGGCGGCCTGGGCCTGGCCCAGCAGGCCTTCGACGGGCTGGCCCAGCAGCGACTGCGGCGTACGACCGAGCAGGGTCTCGACGTTGGCGCTGACCTGGAGGATCTCCAGCCCCGGCTCGCTCAGGGTCAGCAGCAGGCCGTGGGGCTGGATGGCACCGGGAAAACGGATGGGTTCATCGGCGCAATTGGCCAACAGCGTTTCGAAGGCATCCTGTTCTTCTGGGGTCATAGCAGTACCTCCCGGCCTTGCAGCCAGTGTTCGAAACAGCGAAATGTATCCTGCGCCGCACGCACCGTGGCGGCGCGCTCTTGGCCGCTCAATGGCTGCGAGCACAGATAATGAAGAAAGGCACGCCAGCGGCGGCCGGTATCTTCACCATAGACATCGAGAAAGGCCGCACCGTTTCGGGCGTCCAGGCCCAGGTGCGCGTGGATGTGCCGGCGCAGCACCTGGCCGCCCAGGGTCGCCCCTTCCACAACATAGAGCACGCCCAGGCAGGCCGCCCTGGAATCAAGGGCTGGCAGGTCCCGGCAACGCGGCAGCCCCTCGATGGCCTCGGCAGACAGGCCCAGGGCCCGCAGATCATCCTGCAGGATGGCGGATTTCAGGCGCGGTTGCAGATCGAAATCGGCGGGAAACCACGGGCTGGTGCGCAGCGCGTCTTCCAGCGGGGCATAGAAACCGTGATAGGCCTGCATCAACTGCAGGAAAGCGTGGGAATCCAGGAAATCGGCGAAGAAAGGCAGGCGTTTTTCCAGTGCGATGTGCAGTTCGGCAGTATGGGTACGCAATTCCTGCAGTACCGGCGCCGAAGCGACCTCACGGGACGTTGATTGCATATAGCGGGGCTCGGATGGCTGACCTCGTGATGGCCAATGGCTGAAAGTTGATCGAAAGATCAGGGCACAAAATGGCCTATTTCCTACAAGGAAGCAATGCGAACGACGATTTTGTACCCGGGCCCTGGATACCGAATCAGTAAAAAAGGCCGCCGGGTCTCCCCGGCGGCCTTTTTTATTACAGGACCCGACTTACTTGTTGTAGGTCATCACCCCATCCTCGCCTTCGACGAAGCCGTTGTACGGCGCGATCTGCTGGCTGGTCAGCAGGCCTGCGTCGAACATTTTCTCCGCGCCAGTCTGCTGCACGATCGCCGGCTGCAGCAGCGCTTCCATGAAGCGACGGCTTTCGGCCAGGCTGCCACCGATGACGCGGCTGCCCAGATCGACCTGCGACGAGTCGTTGACGTCGCCCATCAGTTCCTGGATCAGCGCGGCATTGCCGTTGTCCGCGGTGATCGACACCTGCCACGCACGCACGTTGGCCACGCCCGGCATGTTGTCGAGTACCTGCGGTGCGACGAACACCACCTTGCCGCCACCCATGTTGTTGGCGGTCTGGATCGACGCCACCTTGATGGTCTTGCCGCCCTGGTAGCTGACGGTACCGGTATCGGTGCTGGTGGTGCTGTTGGTGGCCATGACCACGTCGCCGGAACCGGTGACGCTGACGTTGCCCCGGCCACTGGTGCTGATATTGGCATTCTGGTTGACGTTGGCACCGCTCAGGGCAATGTTGCCCGCCCCGCTGTTGCGCACCGCGCCATTGACGTTGAGGTCGCCGGCAGTGGCCAGGGCGATGTTGCCCTGGGCAGTGGACAGCGAGGCCAGGTTCAGCGCCGAGGTGGAGGTGCTGTTCAGGTTGGCACCGCCGTTGCCACCGTTGCCGGCCAGGGTCTGCACGTTGACGTCGAAGGCATTGCCGGCCTGACCGACGCCATTGGCGGCGACCAGGTTGGCGCTTTGCGCGTTGACGTTGCTCACCGCGTTGCCATTGGCGTCGAGGATCGCGCCGGTGGTGGCATTGAGGTTGACCGCGTGGCCATTGGCATTGACCACATCGACAGCAAGGTTGCCGCCACGGCTGGTTACCGAGACGTCGCCATTGGCGCTGTTGACCGTCAGGCGGTTCAGGCCGTCGGCTTCGTCGATGGCGATATTGCCATTGCTAGTGACCTGGGCATTGACGCTGTTGCCCTGGGTCTGCACGGCGATGCCGTTGCCCGCCGTCAGGTTCAGGGCATTGCCCTGGACGCGGGTGCTGGCGTTGCCGTCATCGACCAGGGCGCCGTTTTCGGCGGTCAGGTTGACCGAGCCCGTGCCGCTCACCGAACCCAGGGTGGCATTGCCATCGGCCACATCGACCGAGACATTGCCATTGCCGGTACGAACCTGCTCCAGGGTCACGGCCTGGCTCTGCGCCAGGTTGACGTCGCCGCTGGTGGTGCTGGCCGCCACGGTAGTGCCGTGCAGTTGCAGGGCGCCTTGCGAGCCGTTACCCAGGCCGTTGGCGGCATTGAGCTCGATGCGTTCGCCGGTGATCCCGGTTGCCTGGGCGACACGGGACAGCAGGCGAGCGAAGAAGCTCGGCTGCGCCTGGGTGACGATGGCACCGCTGGCGGAGTTCAGGCTGACGGTGTGGGTACCGGCATCGACCGTGCCCACCGCAATGTCGCCACCGGCGTTGACCCGGACGTTGCCGTCAGCCGCGCCCAGGCGGGTCAGGCTGATGCCGTCGTCTTCGGTCAGCACCAGATCGCCGCTGCCATTGACCCGTACCGAAGCGCTGTCCACCGCGGTATGCAGGTTGACCCCGGTCTCGGCCGTGACGTTGAGGCTGCCACCCTTGACCAGGCCACCATTGGCGCTGACCACCTTGCCGGTGGAATCCAGCGAGATGCTGCCGCCCTGCAGTTGCTTGACGGTGATGTCACCGGCGCTGACCGCTACCAGGCCATTGGCCGCAGTAACCGCGTCGAGGGTGACCGCGTTGGCTTCGTCGATGATGATCGAACCACTGTCGGCCTTGGCCACCAGGGTATCGACCTCGGTACGCAGGGCGCCGTTGCTACCGATATCGGTCCCGGCATTGGCGGTCAGCTGACGGGCGGTAACGTTGCGTGCCGCAGAACCCTGGGCCTGGATATCACCGCTGCCGGCGCTCAGGGTCGCGTTGCCATTGGCAGCGACGATTTCGTCGATCAGCAGGTTGCCGCCGGCACCGTAGGTCACGTCGCCCTGGCCGTTGACCAGGGTCTGGGCACCGAGGTTCATGATCAGGTCGCGGCCGGCCGAGGCGTTGACATGGCCGCTGGCAGTCTGCACCAGCGCTTGCTGGGTCAGGTTGCCGACCAGCGCCTTCAGGTCGATGTTGCCGCCGCCGCTGGTCACTTGCTGCAGGTCGAGGTTGCCGCCGGCGCTGTAGTCGATGTTGCCGCTACCCGAAACCCGGGTGTCGGCCAGGGTGGTCAGGTTGCCATCCGCCTGGGCGGTGATGTTGCCTGCCCCGGTCTGCACGAGCTGGTTCTGGGTCAGGTTGCCGCCGGCCTTGAGGCCGATATTGCCGGCCGATGTGCTGACTTGCTGCAGGTCCAGGTTGCCGCCGGCGCTGTAATCGATGGCGCCATTGCCGATCACGGCGGTCGGCGCCAGGGTGGTCAGGTTGCCACCGGCCTTGGCGACGATATCGCCCTGCCCGGTCATGACCGCCGCGTTCTGCACCAGGTTGCCGCTTGCACTCAGGTCGATCTTGCCGCTGCCGGTGTCGACCTGCTGCAGGCTGAGGTTGCCGTGGCTGACGAAGGTGATGTCGCCGGTCCCGGACACGTTGGTGCTCGCCAGGGAGGTGACGTCACCTTCTGCGCCGATGCGGATATCGCCGTCGATGGTGTGCACCAGTTCCTGCTGGGTCAGGCTGCCCAGGGCAGTGAGCTGGATATCGCCGGTGCCATTGACCACCACCTCGCGCTCGGTGACCAGGTTGCCGCCGGCATGGGCGCTGATATTGCCTGCGCCGGTCTGCACCAGCCTGTGCTGGGTCAGGTTGCCCTGCCCGGCCTTCAGGTCGATGTTGCCGGTAACGGTGGTCAGGCGTTCCAGGTTGGCGTTGCCGCCGGCGTGGTAGGTGATGTCACCGCTGCTCAGGGAGTTGGCCGAGGTGCCGGAGAGCATCTCGATGTCGCCACCGGCGGTGACCGACAGGTTGCCGTTGGCGGTCATCAGGCTGGTGTTCTGCCGGACATCGCCGCCCGCCTCCAGCGTAAGGGAGCCCGCCGCAGTGTTGGCCACGCCTTCGTTGACGGTGAGGTTGCCGGTGGTGCCGACCTCGATATCGCCACCGTTGGTGTTGACCCCGAAGATCTGCTGGTTGCCCAGGTTCGGGACCACGCCACCGATGACCAGGTCGCCGTCCAGGTCCTTGACCTTGACGCCGCCGACGGCGGTTTGCGCGACAAGCCTGTCGACCTTGACGTTCAGGGCCTTGTCGGTGCCGATGCCGTTGACGGCCGACAGGGACAGGTTGCCGGCGTCGATGTTGCTGTCGTCGCCAGTGCTGGCGTTGCTGATGCTGTCACCGGCAACCAGGGTCACGGTGTCGCTGGCGGTGCTGATACGGCCGACGTTGAGCGCGCCACCTGTGGTGACGGTGACATTGCCCTGCTCGGTTTCCAGGGTGCCGATCTTTAGGTCGTCGACTTCGGCCAGGTTGACCTCGCCGCTGGCGGTGACATTGACGGTGTTGACCTTGAGGTCCAGGTGACGGTTGCTATCGCTGCCGACCGCACCGACGCTGCCCGCCGCGTTGACGTTCAGGGTGTCGGCGACGATCAGGGTGGTGTTGTCCTGGTCATCGGAAACCGCGCCATCGGCGTGCAGGTCGATGGTGCCAGTGCCGGCACCGGCGTCGAGGCTGCCCACCACTACCGCACCACCGGCCTTGAGGTCGATGTTGCCGGCGGCGGTGTTCAGGTTGCGCGCGGTCACGCCGTTGGCTTCACGCAGGGTGATAGTGCCGGCGTTGGTGACCTGGACGTCGAGGGTATCGACTTCGCTGTCGAGGTCGATATCGCCAGCGGCCCTGGCCACCAGGGTACCGCCCTGGACATTGCGCTCGACGGTGTTGCCATCGACGATCGCGCCGTTGGTGGCGGTCAGGCTCACGGTATGGGTGTGGGTGCTGTCCTTCACCAGTTGCTCGATCTTCAGCGAACCATCGGTGCTGACGCTGATGTCGCCCGCACCGCTGATGCCCTTGACCGCGCCCTGGGTACCGATGGTCAGCAGCGCGCCGCCATTGGCGTTGACGATGGCCACGCCGCCGTTGCCGGCGTCCGCTGCAACGCGGTCGACCTGGGTGTTGACCGCCTGCAGGGCACCGATGCCGTTGCCGGCGACCATTTTCAGGTCCGGAGTGACCAGCACGCCGCCCTGGCCGAGGATGGCCTGGCCGGCTTTCAGGCTGATGGAGGTGTCGCTGTTGACGTTGCCCACCACGCCGACGTTGCCGGTGGCTTCGGCGACGATCTTCTCGCCGGCGGCGACGGTGATGTCACCCAGCCCCAGGCTGCCGGTGGAGTTCAGGTACAGGCTGGAGTCGATCACCCCGCCGTTGTTGATGTCCAGGCGGTTGGCGGTGATGCCCAGCGGCTTGTCGGCGGAGCTGTCGATCTGCTGGTTCAGGTCATAGGCGGCCACGGCCTGCTTGCGCACCTGGAGGGCGGCGTCGCGGGCGGTGTTGGCCTTGAACACGGCAAGGTCCGCGGTGGCCTTGGAGGTCGCGGTGGTGTCGCGGATCTGGGTGGTGGTCGCCAGGTTGGTGGCTGCGGTGTAGACCGCGGCGTTGGCCACGTCCAGGGTGTTGTTCAGCTCCACCAGCAGGTCTTGCTGCGGTGCCAGGCTGTAGCGCTCGTAGCTGTCCAGCGCCAGGGATGCGGCGGACATCACCAGGTCGACCACGGCGAAGGCCGCGTCGGCACCGGCGTCACCGGAGAACGGGATGGCCTGGGCGGCACCGGCGATCACCGCGGCGGCGTTGCGCACCACGGTGGCGGCGTTCAGCGCGGTGTTCAGCGCATCGGCGGTGGCCGACATGCTGTCGACCTTGGCGGCCTGGGCATTGGCGTTGATCTCGGACAGACGCTGGGTCAGCTCGGCCAGGCTGTTCTGCAGGGCCGCCGAGTTGACCAGCGCCTCGTAGTCCTTCAGTTGCTGGATCAGGATGTTCAGTTGCAGCAGCTTGGCCGCGGCTTCGGCATCGCGCGCCGAGTATTCGGCGATGGCGGTGTCGCGGGTCAGCTCGGCGGTGTGCTCGCTCGGGGTGCTGGCGGTCAGGCTGACACGGTTGCCGCGGATGTTCTGCGCGCTACCGTTGCCATCGAGGATCACGCCGCCGGCCGAGGCCACGGTAACGTTGCCGGTGCTGCCGGCGTCGAGCATGCCGATGGTGATGTTCGACTGCGCCTGCAGGGTGATGTTGCCACCGTCGGTCTTCAGGTTGCCGGCGATGATCACGCCGTCATAGCCCGGAACCTGGGAGCTGGCCTTGGAGGTGGCGATCAGGCTGATGCTGCCGCCACCCGGCAGGTAGATGGTGTCGTTCTGGTTGAGGAAGACGATGTTGCCCGAGGTCGCCTTCAGTACCAGCGAGCCGCCATCCATGGTGATGGTGCCGCCGTTGTTGTCGAGGATGGTGATGGCGGTGGCGACGATATTGATCGCGCTGGCGCCCTTGCCGGTCAAGGAAGAGGCATCCACGGCCACGGCGCCGGCGTTGGTCGCGGTGACGCCCGCGTTGCCGCCGGCGGCAGACAGGAAGCTGACGTCCAGGGCGAGGTCGCCCTGCTGGCCGATGCCGTTCGGCGCGCTGATATCCAGCGAGCGGGCGACCACGTTGGCCTTGCTGCGGTCGGTGCGACCGTCCTCGATGCTGCCACCGGCAGCGATCTTGACGTTGTTGCCGCCAGCATCGACGTTGCCCAGCTTGATGCTGCCGTCGGCGTCGATCTGGATGTTGCTGCCGGTGCCGCCGCTGGTGACCTGGACCAGGGACAGCAGGTTGCCGTTGCTCTGGCGTGCGTAGATACCGCCGTTGGCGGCGTCGATCACCAGGTTATCGACCTGGATTTCCAGGGCGTCGCCGCTGGTACCGAAGGATTTCACCGCCGCGGTCAGGCCGCTGGTGATGAAGTTGGCGGCACTGCCGTTGCCGTCGGTGACGTTGCCGGTGACCTTGAAGTCGATGGTGCCGCTGGCCTGCAGTTGGCCGACCACGGTGTCGCCGGCGTTCTGGAAGGCGATCTTGCCATTGGTAGCGAGCACGTCCAGCAGGCTGATGGCACCGCTGTTGGCGAAGTTCACGTCGCCGCCGGTGGCGGTCAGGTTCACGGCGCCGCCAGCCACCTGGCTGGACAGGGCCTTGCTGCCGGTGCCGATGGAGGCGCCGGTGACGGTCAGCGAACCCGCCGAGATCGGCGTGCCCACGGCGTCGGTCGCAGTGGTCACGGCGCCGCCGGCGCTGAGTTGCACGGCTTTCTTGGCGATGACCGAGTTGACCGCGAGGTTGCCGGTCTGGGTCGCGGTGATCGCACCGTTGGTGGCGTTGGCCTTGGCGGTCAGGGTCAAGTCGCTGGAGCTGTTGGCGACGTTGACGGTGCCGTTGCGGCTGGTCAGGTTCAGGCTGCTGGCCTGGGTGGCCAGGGCGGCCCCATCGGCACCGACACTGCCGGAAGCGTCGATGACCACATCCTTGCCGACCAGGCTGCCGCTGCCCTGGGTGATATCACCGGCGGCGGTCAGGGACACCTTGCTGTCGGCACCGGCGTCGATGCCGTTGAGCTTGAGGCCGGCGGCGGTGTTGGCGAAGGACAGGTCCAGCGCCTGGGTACGGTTCAGGGTCAGGGTACCGAGGGTGCGGCTGTACACCAGCGAACCGCCGGTGAAGGCCACGTTGGTATCGCCGTTCGGAGTGGTCACCGACAGCGCGCTCAGGGCCTTGTCGTTGTTGGCGTAGACGCCGGCCTGGGCCGCCGTGGTGGTGGCGGTCAGGGTATCGACGCTGGTGCCCAGCTTCTTGGCCGAGGTACCGATGCCGGATTTGCTCGATGCGGTGAGGTCCTTGGCGCTGACGTTGGTGGTCGAGCCGCTGGCGGAGACGATGCTGCCGTTGCCGGCGTTCAGGGTTACCGAGGCACCGGCAGCGCTGATGCTGCCTACGGTCAGGTTGCCCTGGGTGGCATTGAGCACGACGTTGTTGCCGGTGCCTGCGGCAGTGATGGTGCCGACGCTCAGGCCGTTGCTTTCGCTCAGGTACACGCCACCGTTGCCGGCCGCTGCGTTGAGCGTGTTGCTTTGGGTGCTCAGGGCCTGGGCGGCGTCACCGATCTCGCCACCGGCGGACAGGTCGATGGTGCGGCCAACCAGCGAGGTGCCGGCCTGGGCGGCGAGGATGCTGCCGGTGTCGGACGTCACGCTCAGGCCATTGGTGGCCGAGACGGTACCGGTGAGGATCACCCCTTCGCTGGCCTGGACCTTGACGTTCCTGGTGCCGGTGCTGCCGTTGCTCAAGGTGATCGAGCCGCTGTTGTCCACCGCGCCGGACACCGAGGACTGGCCGTTGATGCTGATCTGCTCGCGGGCGACCACGTCGCCGAGGATCAGCGCACCGTCGTTCTTGACGTTGATGCCGCCGTTCTGGGTCGAGGCCGAGAGTACGCCGACCTGGGTGTTGACCGCGGTGCTGTCGCTGCCGACCGCGCCGTCGGCGACCAGCTTGGCCGAGTAGCCGCTGACGTTGGTTTTGCTGGTATCGGCCGAGGTGATGGAGCCGTTCTGCGCGGTGATCACCACGCTGCCGCCGGCAGCCGGGGTACCGGCCTTGACTTCGCCCAGGGCGACGCCGCCACTGACGTCGGTAACCAGCACGTTGCCGCTTTGCGAAGTGGCATTGAGCACGTCGGCATCGACCAGCAGCGCGCCTTGCTCGAAGCCGATCGATGCGCCTTCGTCCTTCACGGTCAGGTTCAGGGTGCTGGCGCGGGTCGAGCTGTTGCCGCTGGTGCTGATGGTCTTGCCGGCGGTCAGGCTGGCGGTGGTGGCGGCGGCCGTGCCAACGCCCTTGATCACGCCGGCCTGGACGATATCACCGGCGTCGATGCTCAGGTCGGTCGCCTCGACGATACCGCTGTTGTTGACCACCGAGCTCATCAGGCCGCTGGCCGAGTTGCCTTGCAGCAGGACGGTCTGGGCCGACACGGTGCCGCTGTTGCTGACGCCGGTGGCGTCGCTGCCGGTGGCGGCGGCCAGGGTATCGGCGCTGACGCTGAAGTTGATCAGGTTGCTGCCTTGCAGGTTGACCGTGAAGCGGTCGCCTGCGGCCATGGTCACCCGGCCGACGTTGGCGATGACGAAGCCGGAGTTATCGACCTTCGGTGCCACCAGGTAGACGAAGCCACCGGTATCGGCGGTGATCTGCCCCTGGTTGGTGATGCTGCCCAGGTCCTTGCCGGCGACCTGGGTGAAGTTCAGCTGGCCACCGTTCATGAAGCTCTGGTCGCTGACATCGAACGTGGTGGCCAGCAGGCCGGCCACGTCCACCTGGGAACCGGCGCCGAAAACGATACCGTTGGGGTTGATCAGGAAGATGTTGCCGTTGGCCTGCAGGGCGCCCTGGATATTCGACACCTGGCTGCCCAGCACCCGGTTCAGGGTGATCGAATCGTTACCGGCCTGCTGGGCGAAGCGCACCAGCTCGCCGGCGTCGATGCTGAAGTCGGTCCAGTTGATGATGCCCTTCTGCAGGGCCTGGGTGATCACCAGCTCGTT
Source organism: Pseudomonas sp. GD04058 (assembly GCF_029836855.1). Classification (NCBI taxonomy): domain Bacteria; kingdom Pseudomonadati; phylum Pseudomonadota; class Gammaproteobacteria; order Pseudomonadales; family Pseudomonadaceae; genus Pseudomonas; species Pseudomonas sp. GD04058. Next base: position 172,755 of record NZ_JAOECN010000004.1, on the reverse strand, counting down.
GTTGTTCATGCTGCCGATGGTGATGCCACCCTGGACGGCGACGCCGCCGCTCGGGGCTGCCAGCGCTACCGAGCTGCTGGCGCCGATCACGGAAACCGAAACCGCCTTGATGAATCTCTGCGTGCCTTTCTTCTTGCGGGACATAAGTACTTACCTGTGCAAATGGGGTGTGGTTTCCGAGGCTCAGAAGTGGTAGCGGGCCTGGGCGTAGACGTAGGAGCCGTCTTCGGTCTTGTCACCGATAGGCACTCCGAAATCGACGCGCAGGTCGACGCTGTCCAGCGGCCGCGCAAGCAGGCCGATGGCGGCACCGGTCAGGTCCTGGTGGTCGTCCTGGCCGACCAGCGGGTCCTTCAACCAGACCTGACCGTGGTCCAGGCGCGCGGTGGCCTGGTAGCGGTCGTTGTCCTTGAACAGCGAGTAGCGACCTTCGAGGCTGGCGGTGAAACCGTGGTCGCCCGACCAGGTGGAGGGCGCGTGCCCGACCACGGAGTTGAAACCACCGATGCCCCACTGCTCGCTCGACACCAGCGAGTCCAGCGAGTACTGGCCGGCGATGCGCGGAATCACCAGGAAGCGCGGGGTGATCTGCTGCAGACGGGCGATATCGAAGGTGAACTTGGTGAACCGGTTGTCCGCCTTGGCCGCAGCGCGGCTGGACATCAGCGAGTCGTCGTCCATGCCGCCGAGGGCCTCGCCAAGGCCGTAGTGCAGGCCGGCGGTGGCCAGGGTGCGGCCGTACAGGTCGGAGTTGTCCAGGTTCAGGCTGAAACGCAGTTTGCGGATCTTGTCTTCGGCGGTACGCACGCCGAGGATGCTCTGCTCCAGGTCCTGGGATTCGAGCCAGGCCTCGGCGGTGACGATGCTGCGCGCGGAACGCACGAAGTCCTGGGACAGGCCCAGGCCCCAGCTCTGGTTGTCACCCTCGATTTCCAGCACGCGGTAGGTGTTGCCGACGTCGACGTTACCTTTCGAGAAGTAGGCGCGGGCCTTGGTGCCCCGGGCATTGAGCGGCAGGCTGTAATCGACGTAGCCGTACCACAGGTCGCCGTCGCCCACCGAGGTCAGGGCCAGGACGTTGGCTTCGTCGCCGTGGCCGGTCAGGTTGGCGAACTTCAGGCTCGGCATCAGGCGGGTTTCGCCGGTGTCCTTGCTCCCGTAGTTGTTGATTTCCATCGCGCCTTGGACCCGCGGCGCCTCGCTCACATCGACCACCAGGTCGGTGGAACCGGTCTGCACGCCCGGTTGCAGGGTGGAGGTGACTTCGATGCCGGACAGGCGGTTCAGGTGGGTCAGCGCCCGCTCGACCTGCTCCAGGGTGAACGGCTTGCCTTCGACCACGCCACCGGCGGTGAGGGCGTCGTGCACCTGTTCCGGGGTGAAGCGCTTGGCGCCGGTGACCTGGACATTGCCCAGCCAGCCTTCCAGCACCACCAGCTTGAGGGCCGGCTCGTTGGCAAAGTCCTGGGCCGGCACCACCACCTTGACCAGGCGGTAGTTGGCGGCCTGGTAGAAGGCCTCGATCTTGGCGGCCAGGGCCTTCATCTCGACCAGGCTCATCGGCCGACCGATGTCGGCGGCGATCTGCGCGCTGAGCTGCTCGCTGGTGAAGGTGCGGTTACCACTGAACTCGACGGCCTTGACCATCACCCGGCTCTGGGAAGCCTGGGGCTGGGCGGCCGGAGCCGCGCTTTCGCTGGCCATCGCGGCATTGGCTGTCATCACGGCAAAACCGAGGGCGCACAGCAGCGCCTTCGCCGGTACGGAGGAATTGAGCATGGGAACCTTGCTGTCAGTTATTGGCGAGGAGGTTGTGCGGGACGGGCGGTTCGATCGTCGTGATACATCCGGCATCTTTGTTGTTTCTCTAACGTTGAAGCACAATCGAGCACAATGCCCCGAAACAGGGCATCGAACAGTCCTTGGTAACACCGGTTGGCATAATTCGGGCACACAGGTGCCCCTGGCCGAAAAACAGTCAGCCAATCATCTTTTTTGTCGGGCACACATAAGCGGCTTCGAGGAAGCTTGCACGCAAAGTTGTTTGCCACTCCCCCCGCAAGTCCATCGCAGTCACGACCAATAGCATGGTCTGGGTAGAGTTGGCGCATTAATAGCGCTGTTAGCAATAACGGTCAACGGCAAGTTGCTGATATTTTCTGACGCCGCCTAATTGACGCGACGACGTGCAACTTTCATAAGTGCGCAAAATAATCGGAACGGGTGGCCGAGAGGGAACGAAACAGACACAACTAGGCACGCGCAGGCCTTGAACTGCGCGGCCTGCAGCGCGACAGAGCCTTAGAGCCGCAACCTCGCAGGTAGTACCGCAAATATTTTGAGCGCTAAGCAATCAACCGGACTAGTTAAGTTACAGCCAATAACTCAGAACTACCCAATCCGTACCCAAGCATAAAAACAACAGCTCATTAATAACAACTTAAACAGCAAACCGCATCACCGACGCTCTCTACAAAGGCGCACTTCTAAATACGTAGCGCTGCGCAAAAGTCATAGAGCACATGTTAGCGGGGACGACCTGGACTATTAAGCAATCCAGGCAACTTAAAAAACGCCGCTATCAGACAATAACCAACTTTGCCTCGCCCCTGATTGCACAAATAAACAGAGGCCTCAGGTTCTCTTCATGACTACTAGGAAGACACCCAGAAACTGCAGTCGGATATGCCTACTCACACCCGATTGCCGCGCCGAAGGAAATGCGAACTTCATCACATATTTTTTTGCCTGGTCGGTCAGGACCAACGATTCCGGGGGTGATGCCCTGGTAAGGCCATGTTCGGAGATACGACACGTCGCAACTCGGCCCTATCAACGAAGAGCGACGCTAGTTGATGGCTCAATGATGGCACCTCTGATCGGGTGATGTTCCGTCAGAGCAACACTCAAATGGCTCGCTTGAACTAGCTGACCACCCCAAGCGGATGAACCGACACGCTCCAAACGAATGGTTTTTTCGAAATGTGAAATACAGTTTATATAGCGATTGGAAGCAAGCGGTTGCCCTGTACCAACTAGTCGTATGGCATACCAAGCGCACAGCCGGGAGTTCCGGCAAACATGGCGGAATGATGGCATCTATGAGGCGCCGATCATCGTAAAGTTGGGAATATGCAGGGCAAGCCTGGAACTTCTTTGCCCATAGGTAGTCGGCGCCCTGCCAGCGTTAAGAACGATGCTATTCGCTGGCCGAAGGCAACAGGACCTCGGCGCACAACCCACCCTCCTGCCGGTTGCTCAAGCGCAACGCCCCGCCCAGGCTCTGCGCCAGTTGCGCCGCGATCGCCAGGCCCAGACCGGTGCCGCCGGTATCCCGGCTGCGCGAGCTTTCCAGGCGATAGAACGGCTTGGTCACCTCTCCAAGCAGGGCATCGGGGATCCCCGGCCCGCTATCCAGCACTTGGATCGACAGGCCGGCACCTGTGTCCTCAAGCACCCTTACCCGCGCCTCGCCAGCGAACTTCAGGGCATTGTCGAGCAGGTTGGCAAGCAGCCGACGCAATGCCTGCGGCCGGCTGACCACCAGCAGATCCGCCATCTCCAGCAGCTCCACCGGCCGCCCGGTATCGCGGTAATCGAGCACCAGGCTTTCAAGGAACGCCCTGAGCCGGATCCGGCTCGCCACCTCGGTGCAAGGCTCGCTGCTGCGGGCGTAGGCCACGCCCTCCTTGACCAGGTGCCGCATCTCCTCGAGGTCGCTGTTGAGCTTGTCCTTGTCCGTCGAGTCGTCCATGAACTCGACCCGCAGCTTCATTCGCGTGATCGGGGTCTGCAGGTCATGGGAAATGGCGGCGAGCAGTTGCACGCGCTCCTTCACATAGGCAGCGATGCGCTCCTGCATGGCGTTGAAAGCCACTGCCGCCTGTACCACCTCACTCGGCCCCTGCTCCGCAAGACGCGGGTTCTGGCGGTTGAGGTCGAGACTGTCGACGGCGCTGGCCAGTTGCGTGAGCGGACGCACGGCGGTTCGCACCGCCAGCCAGGTGCAGATCAGCAACAGCGCCAGTTGCCCGAGCAACAGCGCCGGCAGCCATGGCGAAAGCGGCATGATCGACGGGCGCACATCGATGGTCAGCGGCTGCCCGTCGGCCAGGCGCAGGTGCGCCTGGTAATGCGGGCGGACATCGGGGATATCACGAAAGCTCAAGGCGTAGTGCGGGCCCAGGGTGGCCTTGATCGATTGCACCGACGCCGGCGCATCGGTCATCTCCTCCCCCGCTTCGCCCTGGTCCAGCCGGTAGCTGTAGTTAGGCCGCTGCAAACGCTGGAGCCAGGCCGGACGCTCCGCCGCAGGCAGGCGTTCGAGAATCGCCACCGAGGTGTCGATGTCCTGCTCGAAATTGCTCAGCATCAGGGTCCGGGCGCTGCTATAGCGCTCGAAGGTCTGCAGGCCGAAGGACAGGCCGTGGGCGAGGATCAGGCTGGCAAGGAAGATCAGCGACAGGCGCGAGGCCAGGCTGCGTGGCCAGGGTTTCATGAGTCGCCCCCGACCAGGCGCACCGGGAAGCTGAACACGTAGCCTTCGCTGCGCACCGTCTTGATATAGGCCGGCTGGCGCGCATCATCCAGCAGGCGTTGGCGCAGGCGGCTGACCATCAGGTCGATGGAGCGGTCGAACAGGTCGGCGTCGCGGCCCTGGGTCAGGTTGAGCAATTGGTCGCGGCTGAGCACTCGCTGCGGATGGTCGAGAAACACCCGCAACAGGCGGTATTCGGCACCACTGAGGGCGACCACGGTGTTCTGCTCGTCGAGCAGATGGCGCGCCGTGGTGTCCAGACGCCAGGTGCCGAATTCGAGCACCCGCACCGGCTCGCTGACCTGCAGGTTCGGCGGCAGCATCCGTGTGCGCCGCAGCACGGCGTTGATCCGCGCCAGCAACTCGCGGGCCGAGAAGGGTTTGACCAGATAGTCGTCGGCGCCCATTTCCAGGCCGATGATGCGGTCGGTCTCGTCGTCCCGAGCGGTCAGCATCAGCACCGGCGTAGCGCGGTGCTTGCCGGCGCGCAGTTCGCGGCAGAGCACCAGGCCGTCGTCGCCGGGGAGCATGATGTCGAGAATGATCAGGTCGACCTGGCCGGCTTCGAGGTAACTGCGCATCTGCCGGCCGTCGGCGGCCAGGGTGACACGCAGGCCGTTCTTCTTCAGGTAGTTGCCCACCAGTTCGCGGATTTCGCGGTCGTCGTCGACGATCAGCACGTGATCAGCGTTGGAATCCATTGCGGTGACCTTGCTCAGCGGGTGGTGCGCTGAGTCTAGCGAGGCGTCCCCTGGCTGGCAGCAGGCTTTGTAGGGTTTTGTATCAGAGCGGTACGCAGATACCAAAAGCGACAGCAAAGGCCCCGGATCGACACATCCCGGATACCTGCGCGACGTGAAATGCCTGGCAAGCGCTGATCCGCGGAGCAGCGCCCTCCCCCTCGCAACCGGAGAACGCCATGTTGATCATTGCCTTCCTGGGCGGCCTGCTGACCGTCCTCAGTCCCTGCATCCTGCCCATCGTGCCCTTCGTCTTCGCCCGTAGCGGACAACACCGCGCCTCGATCCTGCTGACCCTCGGCGGCCTGGTGCTGACCTTCGCTGCGGTGTCGAGCCTGGCGGTGGTCGGCAGTGCCTGGGTGGTCAAGGCCAATACCGTCGGGCGCCATCTGGCGCTGGCAGTGTTGATGCTGTTCGCCGTGTCGCTGCTGGCGCCGCGCCTCGGCAACTGGCTGGCCCGGCCTTTCGTGGCCCTGGGCAACCGCCTGGCGCCAAAGGCCTCGGCCTCGGGCCCGCTGGCCTCGTTGCTGATTGGTGTCGCCACAGGCCTGCTCTGGGCGCCCTGCGCCGGGCCGATCCTCGGCCTGATCCTCAGCGGCGCCATGCTCGCCGGGCCGAATGCCCAGACCAGCCTGCTGCTGCTCGCCTACGGCCTGGGCAGCGCGGTCTCCCTTGGCGTACTGATCCTCGCCGGCAAGGGCCTGGCCCGGCGTTTGCGCCTGTCCCTGCCAAGCCTCGAATGGCTGCGCCGCGGTACCGGCGTGGTGGTGCTGCTGGCGGCAGTCGGGATCGCCAGCGGCGGCACCCGCAGCCTGCTGGCGGACACCTCGTCGAAACTGTCCAACCGGGTCGAACAGCAGGTGCTGAAGTCGGTTTCGGGCGCCCTCGACCACCTGATAAGCAAAGCCCGGGCCGCCACCGAGCCGGACCTTTCGCCCAAGGGGCCGATGCCCTCGCTGGGCGGCGCCGTGGAATGGCTCAACTCCCCCGAACTCAGCGCCGAAGCCCTGCGCGGCAAGGTGGTGCTGGTGGATTTCTGGACCTTCGACTGCATCAACTGCCAGCACACCCTGCCCTACGTCAAGCAGTGGGCCGAACGCTACGGCAAGGACGGCCTGGTGGTGATCGGCGTGCATACCCCGGAATACCCCTTCGAGCGCGTGCCGGCCAATGTGCGCAAGCAGGTACGCAAACTTGGCATCACCTACCCGGTGGCGATCGACAACGACTACGCGATCTGGCGCCAGTTCGCCAACCAGTACTGGCCCGCCCACTACCTGATCGATGCCACGGGCCAGGTGCGCTACGCCCACTTCGGCGAAGGCGCCTATGCCACCCAGGAACACGTCATTGAAAAACTGCTGGCCGAAGCCAAGGCCACCCACTGAAGGAGCATGACCATGAACACCCTCACCTCGCTCTTCGCCGCCACCGCACTGCAACTGGGTCTGCTGGGGGCCACGCACGCCGCCCCGGGCAATGCACCGCAGATTGCGCCGCAGATTGCCCCGATCAGCGTCGGCAGCCATGTGTCCCTCGGCCCGCTCAAGCACATCAAGGCCGGCCTGCTGGACGTCGCCTATGCAGAGGTCGGTCCTGCCGACGGCCCGGTGGTGATCCTCCTGCACGGCTGGCCCTACGACATCCACAGCTACGCCGATGTTGCCCCGGCCCTCGCCGAACAGGGCTACAGGGTGCTGATCCCTTACGCCCGGGGCTATGGCGAGACCCGCTTCCTCTCGCCGAAAACCCTGCGCAACGGCCAGCCGGCGGCAATGGCCGAGGACCTGATCGCCTTCATGGATGCGCTGCAGGTGAAGAACGCCGTACTTGGCGGCTATGACTGGGGCGCACGGACGGCGGATATCGTCGCGGCGCTGTGGCCGGAGCGCGTCAAGGCACTGGTGGCGGTCAGCGGCTACCTGATCGGCAGCCAGGAGGTCGGCAGGAAACCGCTGCCTCCGACCGCCGAGCTGCAATGGTGGTACCAGTTCTACTTCGCCACCGAGCGCGGTCGCGAAGGCTATGCGCAAAACACCCATGACTTCGCCAAACTGATCTGGAAGACCGCATCGCCGCAATGGCAGTTCGACGATGCCACCTATGACCGCAGTGCAGCGGCCCTGGCCAACCCGGACCATGTCGCGGTGTCGGTGTACAACTACCGCTGGCGGCTGGGCCTGGAAAAGGGCGAGGCGCGCTATGACGCGATCGAGAAGAAGCTTGCCGGCTTCCCCGCGATCACGGTGCCCAGCATCGCCCTGGAAGGTGACGCCAACGGTGCACCGCACCCACCGGCCGAGGCGTATGCCAAGCGCTACACCGGGAAATACGAGTACCGCCTGATCGAGGGCGGCGTGGGGCACAACCTGCCGCAGGAAGCGCCACGGGCGTTTGCCCAGGCGATCGTGGATGCGGATCGGATGTAGCCATCTCAAGTGCACCGCATTACCCTGTGGGAGCTGGCTTGCCAGCGATAGCGGCTGTGAATTCAGCAAAGTCATCGCTGCGGTGCGGCGGTCCGACAAGCCAGCTCCCACAGGGTCCGCAGCGCTCCTGCCGTTCCGGTTGCCCTGATCTTGGCGGCCTGCGTATCCTGCCCCGGCCTACACACGCACAAGGCCTCCCCCTCATGTGGCACATCGACCCGATCTCCCTGCGCCTGTTCATCGCGGTCTGCGAGGAAGGCACCATCGCCCGCGCCGCCGAGCGCGAATTCATCGCACCCTCGGCGGTGAGCAAGCGCATCGCCGATATCGAGGCCGACCTCGGCGTGCCGATGCTGCACCGCAGCAAGCGCGGCGTCACGCCGACGCCCGCAGGCCAGGCGCTGTTGCGCCATGCGCGGCAACTGATGCTGAGCATGGAAAGGCTGCAAGGGGAAATCAGCGAATTCGCGGAGGGCGCGCGCGGGCATGTGAAGGTACTGGCGAACATTTCGTCGATCATGGAGTTCCTCCCCGAGTCGCTGTCGTCGTTCATGATGGCCAACGAAAACATCCGCGTGGACGTGGAAGAGCGCTTCAGTTTCGATGTGGTCCGCGGCGTGCTGGAAGGCCAGGCCGACCTGGGGATCTGTCGCAAGACCGTGTCCACCAGCGAGCTGGAATTCATTCCCTATCGGCGCGATCACCTGTCGCTGGTGGTCAACGAGCGGCACCCGCTGGCCGGGCGCAGCAGCATCACCCTCGGTGAGACCCTGGACTACGAGCATATCGGCCATTCGGCGTTCGCCACCCTCAACAGCTTCATGCAGAACACCGCCCAGGAACTGGGGCGGGAATTGCGCATCCGCGCGCATGTGTCGTCGTTCGATGCGGCTTACCGGCTGGTCCAGTCCGGCCTGGCGCAGACCATCCTGCCCCGGGAAGCGGTGACCCGCTACGCGACGATGTTCGGCCTGAAGGTGATTCCGCTGACCGATGCCTGGGCCAAGGGAGAATTCGTGATCTGCGTGCGCGACCAGGAAGCGCTGTCGCCTTCGGCACGGCGGTTGTTGAATCATCTGCTGGCGGAGATACCCACATAGCTGACCGACCCAACACGCCCTTGTGGGAGCTGGCTTGCCAGCGATTTGGTCCTACCTAACAACATCGCTGCACAGGCCGGCCTCATCGCTGGCAAGCCAGCTCCCACAGGGTTCTGTGCCAGCCGAATCGATCCATCGCCATCCACGATGGATACCCCCGTCAAAGACGTCTTTTCCCTCGCCTGCCCCCTGCCTACCTTAGGCAGCAGATCACCCCGCGAGAGACGCCATGACAAGAATAATCATCAACGAAGTCGGCATGCGCGATGGCCTGCAAAGCCTGCAGAGCATCATGCCCACCGACGCCAAGAAACGCTGGATCGACCAGGCCTACGCCGCCGGCGTGCGGCATATGGAGGTCGCCTCCTTCGTTCCCGCCCGCCTGTTGCCGCAGATGGCCGACGCCGCCGAGGTGGTGGCCCATGCCCTGACCTGTCCCGGACTGACTGTCACCGTACTCGCGCCGAACCTGCGCGGTGCGCAGAACGCCCTGGCCTCGGGCGCCCACCGTATCGTCGCGCCGATCTCGGTCAGCGCCGCCCATAGCCAGGCCAATGTGCGCCGCTCGCCGGAAGAAATGGTCGAGGAATTCGCACGCATGTGCGACCTGCGCAGCAGCAGCGGTCGCGACGACGTGATCATGGTCGCCGGGATGTCCACCGCCTTCGGCTGCACCCGCCAGGGCGAAGTGCCGTTGGCCGACCTGTGCGCCCTGGTGCGCCGCGTGCTGGAAACCGGTTGCGAGCAGATTTCCCTCGGCGACACCACCGGCTACGCCACCCCGGGCCAGGTCGGCGAGACCATCGATGCGGTGCGCGAGGTCGCCGGCTCGAAACTGCAAGCAGCACACTTCCACGACACCCGCGGCCTGGCCCTGGCCAACAGCCTGGTGGCGGTGCAGCACGGCATCACCGAGCTGGATGCCTCGCTCGCCGGCCTCGGCGGCTGCCCGTTCGCCCCGGGTGCCTCGGGCAATACGGTGACCGAAGACCTGGTGTTCATGCTGCAGAGCATGGGCCATGCCACCGGCATCGACCTGCAGGGCCTGATTGCCAGCCGCGAACTGCTGGCCCGGGCCCTGCCCGGCGAGCCGCTGTACGGCTACATCGCCCGCGCCGGCCTGCCGAAGCACTTCGTCGCCCCCGCTGCCTGAGGAAAAACCCATGCAACAGTTGCCACTCGACGGCGTTCGCGTCGTGGAAATGTCCCATATGGTCATGGGCCCTACCTGCGGGATGATCCTCGCCGATCTCGGCGCCGAAGTGATCAAGGTCGAGCCGCTCAAGGGCGACGGCACCCGCCGACTGCTCGGCGCCGGCGCCGGCTTCTTCCGTACCTTCAACCGCAACAAGCAGAGCCTGGCGGTGGATGTCGAGACGCCCGAGGGCCGCGATGCCGTGCTCAAGCTGCTGGACAGCGCCGACGTGTTCATCGAGAACTTCAAGCCCGGGCGCATGGACGCCCTCGGCTTTGGCTACGCGGCGCTGAAACAGCGCAATCCGCAGCTGATCTACGCTACCCACAAGGGTTTCCTGGCCGGACCCTACGACAAGCGCCTGGCCCTCGACGAGGTGGTGCAGATGATGGCCGGCCTGGCCTACATGACCGGGCCGGTGGGACGACCGCTGCGCGCCGGCAGTTCGGTCAACGACATCATGGGCGGCATGTTCGGCGCCATCGCCGTGCTCGCCGCGCTGTTCGAGCGCCAGCGCAGCGGCAAGGGCCGCGAAGTGCAGAGCGCACTGTACGAGAACTGCGTGCTGCTGGCCGCCCAGCACATGCAGCAATACGTGGTCACCGGCGAAGCGGCGGCGCCGATGCCCAATCGCATCAGCGCCTGGGCCATCTACGACGTGTTCGGCTTTGCCGGCGGCGAGCAGATGTTCGTCGCCGCCACCGGCGACGGCCAGTGGCGCACCCTGTGCACCCTGCTCGGCCAGCACGACCTGATGAACGACCCAACCCTGGCGAGCAACAACGACCGGGTCCTGCAACGCCCGCGCCTGCTGGCCCATCTCGCGGAGATCTTCGCCACCCTGGATGCCCGGCAACTGGCAGCGCAACTGGAAGCCAACGGCATTCCCTTCGCGCCCATTCGGCGCCCGGAAGAGCTGTTCGACGACGAGCACCTGATCCACAGCGGCGGCCTCGCCCGGCTGGAACTCGAGGACGGCAGCCATACGGAAATGCCGCTGCTGCCGTTTTCCCTCGATGGCGAACGCCTGGGGCCACGCCGCCCCATCGCGCGGATCGGCGAGGACACCCTCGGGGTGATGCGCGGCCTCGGCTACAGCGACGACGAAATCGCCCGACTGCGCGATGCCGGCGTGCTGCGCAGCGAACAATAGGAAGAGGACTGCAAGATGGCGATCTACGAATACGACGGCCAGCGGCCGGAATTGCACGACAGCGTGTACGTGGCCGAGGACGCCACGGTGATCGGCAAGGTGGCCCTCGGCCAGGGCGCCAGTGTCTGGCCCCAGGCGGTGCTGCGCGGCGACAACGAACTGATCGAGATCGGTGCCGGCAGCAATGTCCAGGAAGGTGCGGTGCTGCATACCGATCCAGGCTTCCCGCTGCGGGTCGGCAACGACGTGACCATCGGCCACCAGGTGATGCTGCACGGTTGCCAGATCGGCGACGGCAGCCTGATCGGTATCCAGTCGGTGATCCTCAATGGCGCGGTGATCGGCAGGAATTGCCTGGTCGGCGCTGGCTCCGTGGTCCCCGAGGGCAAGGTCTACCCCGACAATTCGCTGATCCTCGGCGTACCGGCCAAGGTGGTGCGGGAACTCACCGACGACAGCATCCGCAGCTTCCACCGCAACGCCCATGATTATGTGGAGCGTGCACAGATCCACAAGCGGAGCCTGATCCGCATCGCCTGACCCGAACCCGCCGCCCTCGAAGGCGGCAAACACTCTCCGCACAATTACAAGAATGGAGAACACCATGACCACGTCCTCGACGGCGCTGGACATTCCACACGCCTCTGCACGCCTCGACGAACTGCTGCTGTACCGCCGGGTGGCCTGGCGGATCATGCCGCTGGCGATCATCTGCTTCCTGTTTTCCTATTTCGACCGCATCAATATCAGCTTCGCCAAGACCCAGATGCAGGCCGAGCTGGGCCTGAGCGATGCCGCCTATGGCCTGGCGGCAAGCATGTTCTTCATCGGCTACGTGCTGTTCGAAGTCCCCAGCAGTTGGGGCCTGAAGAAGTACGGGGCACCGGCGTGGATCTGCCGGATCATGATTTCCTGGGGCCTGGCGACTGCCGCGCTGGTGTTTGCCTACACCCAGTACACCCTGTACTTCCTGCGGTTCCTGATCGGGGTGATGGAGGCCGGTTTCGGCCCGGCGATCCTGTTCTACCTGGCCTGCTGGTTTCCCAAGCGCTACCTGGCGCGGATCAACGGCCTGTGGTTCCTCGCCGTGCCCCTGGCCGGTGCGGTCGGCTCGCCGGCCGCTGGGCTGATCCTCGGCAAGATGGACGGCCTGCTTGGCCTGGCCGGCTGGCATTGGCTGTTCCTGCTGTCCGGCCTGCCCTGCGTGCTGCTCGGCCTGGCGGTGCTGTGGAAGCTGGACAAGGATATCGATTCGGCCAAATGGCTGAGCCCGGAGCAGAAGCACCAGTTGAAGGAAAACCTCAAGGCCGACCGCAAGCCGGACAGCAACGGCCACGGCTCGATCTGGCGGGTGCTGCTGACCTGGGAGGTGGGCGTGTTCGCGCTGATCTACTTCGTGATCAAGAGCGCCAGCTACGGCCTGAACTTCTGGATGCCCAACCTGATCCAGCTGTCCGGGGTACATGACCTGCTGATGGTCGGGCTGCTCAGTTCCTCGCCCTATATCGTTGCTTGCATCGGCATGCTGGTGGTGACCCGGCGCTCGGACAAGACCGGCGATCGCAAGAGCTACCTGCTCTGGTGCATGGTCGCCTCGGCCATTGGCTACATCCTCGCCTGCGGTTTCTCTGGCAATCCGCTAGCGCTGATGCTGGCGCTGGTGTTGGCGACGGCCGGCACCTTCATCGCCATCCCGGTGTTCTGGACCATTCCCCAATCCACCTTCTCCGGGCTGGGCATCGCCACCGGCACGGCGGCGATCAACTCCCTCGCGCAACTGAGCGGCATCGTCTCCCCGGCCATGGTCGGCTTCGTCAATGACCTGACCGGGATCAGCTACATGGGCATGCTCTCCATCGTGCCGTTGATCCTTGGCTGCATCGTGCTGATCGCGGTGTTCGTGAAGAACCCGGCAAAAGACTGAACCCCTGGTCGTCGGGCCGAGCCTCGGCCCGCACCGCTCTCGCAGGTAATAACAATGACAACAAGCACCTCCTGGTGGGCTTGCGCCGTGGGCGCCGGCCTGGGTTTCACCCTGCTCGCCCCGCAGGCTTCGGCGGACTTTCTGGCCGACAGCAAGGGCAAGCTGGAACTGCGCAATTTCTACTTCAGCCGGGATTTTCGCGATGGGTTTCCCAGCCAGTCCAAACGTGAGGAATGGGCGCAGGGCTTTATTCTCAACGGGCAATCAGGCTTTACTCCGGGACCGGTGGGCTTCGGTGTAGATGCCATCGGCATGATCGGACTCAAGCTGGATTCCAGCCCGGATCGCTCGGGTACCGGATTGCTGCCGCGCAATGCCGAAGGTCGGGCCGAGGATGATTATTCGAAGATGCTCGTGACCGCCAAGCTGCGTTTCGCCAAGAGCGAGTTGCGCTATGGCGGGCTGAATCCGCTGCTGCCGCTGATCGCCTCGAACAACAGCCGGCTGCTGCCGCAGTATTTCAACGGTGGGCAACTGATCTCCCGGGATTTTGACGACCTCACCCTTCATCTCGGCCGGGTCGACAAGGTCAAGCAGCGGGACTCGGCGGACTCGGAAGAACTCACCACCATGGCCCAGGTGGGCGCCTGGTCCACGGCGATCCACAGCGACAGCTACAGCTATGGCGGCGTCGATTACCAGCCGCTTGCCGACCTGACCCTGAGCGCCCATGCCAGCGAGCTTGAGGACTTCTACCGGCGCACCTACCTCGGGTTGAAATACTCGCTGCCACTGGGGCCCGGCAAGGCGTTCACCGAGATCCGCCACTTCACCGCACGGGAAACCGGGGCCGCACGGATTGGCGAAGTGGACAACCGGGTGATCAGCAGCAACTTCGGCTACCAGCTGGGTGGGCACCGGTTCAGCGGCGGGTACCAGAAGGTCGCCGGGGATACGGCTTATGCCTATCTTGGCGGCACCGATACCTACCTGTTCAGCGAGCAGCAGGCCTACACCTTTTCCCTGCAGGAAGAGCGGGCCTGGCATGCGCGCTATGACTTCGACTTCGCGACGCTGGGTATTCCCGGCCTGACGTTTACCCTGCGCTACGTGAAGGGCGATAACGTCGATGTCAGCCATGTGTCGACCCGCAAGGCCGCGTTATTGCGCGCTGCCGGCGAGGATGGACACGAATGGGAGCGCACCACGGACCTGGCCTATGTAATCCAGAGCGGGCCGTTGAAGAACCTCGGGCTGAGGTGGCGCAATGCGACGGCGCGGTCGAATCTGCAGGATGGGGTGGATGAGAATCGGGTGATTGTCAGTTACGAAATAGGGTTCTAGGTGAGCGCGCCGCGAACCCTGTGGGAGCTGGCTTGCCAGCGATTTGGCCCGACCTGACAACATCGTTGCTCAAGCCGGCCTCATCGCTGGCAAGACCAGCTCCCACAGGGTTTTGAGCCAACCCTGGAATCAGAGTCCACCGCGGACACTGTGGGAGCTGGCTTGCCAGCGATTTGGCCTGACCTGACAACATCCTTGCTCAAGCCGGCCTCATCGCTGGCAAGCCCCCACAAGAGTTGAGCCAACCCTGGAATCAGAGTCCACCGCGGACACTGTGGGAGCTGGCTTGCCAGCGATTTGGCCAGATCAGGCAACATCATTGCCCTTGCCGGCCCTCAGGGTTCGCGGCGCTTACAGCATGTTGACTACGAGTTCAACCAGGCGCGCCAGCCGCCCCACTCGCTGATATCCTGCGCGCCCTCCAGCCCGTAGGCATCACAGACGAAGCCAGTCTCCCAGCGTCCATCTTCCAGTTCGACCTTGCCCAGCCCCAGCGGCGCCGGGATCTCGGCGAGAAAGGCGCCCAGCGCCGCGCTAGGGATTTGCCAGACCTCCAGCGCAATTGCCACACCATCACGGGCAACCCGCACCATCCCCGGGCGCTGCACCGGCCCGCCGGCCAGGGCATACAGCCGGTAGTTCGGCGAGCTGCGGGTTGCCTCGACCAGCGTCGCGCCACGCTGCTGCAACTGCCAGTTGAGCGCCAGTCCTTCCAGGTGAGCACCACAGACCACCACGCTAACGCGGTCATTGCGCGCCTCGCGGGCCGGCACTTCAAGGCTCTGGTAAGCACTGGCCAGACTGAGCAGGTACTGATCGGTAAATGCCCGACCGAACAGGGTCACTCCCCACGGCAGCCCGTTGCCCATGAACCCGCTGGGCAGCGCAACCGCCGCGTAGTCCAGCAGGTTCATGAAGTTGGTGTAGTAACCCAGCTCGGCATTGCGCAGCACCGGCTCCTCGGCCAGTTCGGCCAGGGTCACCGGACGGCCGATGGTCGGGGTAAGCACGCACTCCAGCCCGGCAAGCAGCCGGTCGCATTCCGCCTTGAGCTGCTGCAAACGGTACTGGGCACGGAAGGTATCGACGCCACTCACCTGCGGCGCCTTGGCCAGCACCGCGTGGATGACCGGCAACACCGCTTCAGGCTGGTGGCGCGCCAGCTCGCCGACCACGCTGTAGCGCTCGGCGACCCAAGGGCCTTCGTACAGCAACCGGGCTGCCTCAAGGAACGGAGAAAGATCCAGGGTCACCGCCTCGCCGCCCAGCGCCTGCAAGCGCTCCACCGCAGCCGCGAACAGCGCCGGGCCTTCCTGGCAACCGAAGAATTCGAGGTCCTGCTGCCGGGGCACGCCGAAGCGGAATCTGCCCACGCGGCCAAAGGCGCTGCCCAGGTTCCACCCGGCGTTGGCCCGGCTGTATTCGTCTCGCGGATCCTGCACCGCCAGCAGTTGCAGCAGCTGGCTGGCCTCCGGGGCGGTGGCCGTAAAGGTGGTCACGCAATCCAGGGTGCGGCAGGCCGGGACCACGCCAGCGGTGGAGATCAACCCTTTGCTGGCCTTGAGTCCAACCAGGTTGTTCAGCGCTGCCGGGACCCGACCGGAACCGGCGGTGTCGGTGCCGAGGGCAAAGCTGGTCAGCCCCAACGCCACGGTCAGCGGCGAGCCGGCGCTCGAACCACCCGAGGGGTAGTCTTCCAGCACGCTGTTGATACAGGCGCCATAAGGCGAGCGCGTACCGTTGAGCCCGGTGGCGAACTGATCCAGGTTGGTCTTGCCCAGCGGCACCGCGCCCAGTTTGATCAACTGCTCCACCACCGTAGCCGAGCGCTCCGGCACATAGGCGAATGCCGGGCACGCCGCCGTGGTCGGGATGCCGGCGAGGTCGATATTGTCCTTGATCGCGAAGGGCACGCCGTACAGCGGCAGGCTCTCCAGCGAAGCGCCCTCCAGCGCTGCCAGATAGGGCTCCAGTTGTTCGGTGCTCAACAGATGGATGAACATGTTGAAGCGCGGATTCAGCTGCGCCGCCCGCTCGCGCAGGGCCAGGATCAGGTCCCGCGGTGATTGTTCACCAGCGCCATACGCCTTGCGCAGCGCGTCCAGTTGCAGATTCACCTTCATGCTTCACCTCCTTGCAGTACCACCACCCGTTGCCCCGCACGCACCGCCGAACCCGGCTCGACCCGCACTTCCCGTACCACACCCGCACAGGGCGCCAGCAGCGGGATCTCCATCTTCATCGACTCCAGCACCACCAGCGCGTCCCCTGCCGCAACCCGCTGACCGACAGCGACCTGCACCTGCCAGAGATTGCCGGCGATAGCGCTTTCCACACCGATCTGCCCCGCAGGCAACGGCGCTTCCTCGCCCGCTTCGGCCACCGCCTCGGTGGATTCGAAATGCGCTTGCCCACTGTCGATCCAGCGCTGCCGCTCGGCCGCGAACGCCGCCTGCTGCTGGTCACGGAACGCCTGGATGCCCGCTGCTTCCTCGGCCAGGAACTGCTGGTAGTCCGCCAGTCGCAACTGGCTCGATTCGATCGCCAGATCGAAACGCCCCAGCGGAAAGTCCCGGCGAATGCGCTCCAGTTCCCCGGCACTGACCGGGTAGAAGCGAATCTGGTCGAAAAAGCGCAGCAGCCACGGCTTGCCATCGAAGGCCGCGACCTCACGGTAGCGGTTCCACATCTGCAAGGTGCGACCGACAAACTGGTAACCGCCCGGCCCTTCCATGCCGTACACGCACATATAGGCGCCGCCGATACCCACCGAGTTTTCCGCGGTCCAGGTGCGCGCCGGGTTGTACTTGGTAGTGACCAGGCGATGCCGCGGGTCCAGCGGCGTGGCCACCGGCGCGCCGAGATAGACGTCGCCCAGGCCCATGACCAGGTAGCTGGCGTCGAACACCGTGCGCTGCACCTCGTCGAGGTTCGGCAGGTCGTTGATACGGCGGATGAATTCCAGATTGCTCGGACACCAGGGCGCGTCCTTGCGCACGGTGGTCATGTATTTCTCGATGGCCAGCTGGCAGGCCGGGTCGTCCCAGGACAGTGGCAGGTGGACGATGCGCGATGGCACCTGAAGGTCCTTCGAAGCGCACACGGACTGCCATTCACCGGCCACGACTTCCAGGAGATGACCAAGCGGCAGGCGCTCCGGCTGGTAATGGACCTGCAGCGAGCGGATGCCCGGGGTCAGGTCGATCACGCCGGCCAGGGCCCTGGCTTCCAGCGCCTGCATCAAGGCGTGGCCACGGAAGCGCAGGACCAGGTCCAGCTCGGCAGCGCCGATTTCCAGCAGCAGATGGGTATCCCCCGCCAACCGCGCGACCAGGCGGGTATCGTCCGCGCCGAGATCAAGAACGATGGGCGACAGCCATTGCTCTTCGCCGACGGGTTCGACCGTTTCGGCCAGCAGCTCTGCACAAGCCAGTCGCCGTGCCTGTTCCAGGGAGACGGGAACAAAGCGCACCTTGTCCCCCGCCTTGAGCTGGCCGAGCTGCCAGAGATCGGCCTCGATCACCGTTACCGGGCAGACGAAACCACCCAGGCTCGGGCCATCGGGGCCGAGGATCACCGGCATGTCGCCGGTGAAGTCCACCGCGCCGATGGCATAGGGGTTGTCGTGGATATTCGATGGATGCAGCCCGGCCTCGCCGCCATCGGCACGGACCCACTCGGGTTTCGGGCCGATCAGGCGCACGCCGGTACGGCTGGAGTTGAAGTGCACTTCCCAGTCGGTGGCGAAGAAGGTGCGGATGTAGTTTTCGCTGAAGTATTCCGGAGCGCCATGCGGGCCATAGATAACCCGGACCTGCCGGGTGGCGGCCAGCGCCGCTTGCCCGGGCAGCGAGGCACCTGCCGATCTGTCGCTCAAGCACTCCAGGTGCAGCACATCCCCGGCCCGCAACGCACGACCGCCATGGCCGCCGAACTGGCCGAGCATGAAGGTACTGCGGCTGCCCAGGTATTCCGGCACCTGGATACCGCCACGCACGCACAGATACGCCCGGGCGCCAGCACCGGCAATGGTGCCCAGGGCCAGCGTACTGCCGGCCTTGACCAGCACGCTGGTGTTCATGGCGATCGCCTGGCCGTCCAGGGTCAGCGGGATCACCGCTCCGGTCACGGCGATCACCGCATCGGTATTGAAGCGCAGGGTCGGACCACTCATGGTCACTTCCAGCGCCGCTGCACCTTCCGGGTTGCCCAGCAATTGGTTGCCCAGGCGCAGCGCGCGGCTGTCCATCGGGCCGGACGGGGGAACGCCGACGGCCCAGTAGCCCAGGCGCCCGGGGTAATCCTGCACGCTGGTCTGGGTGCCGCCGCCGAGCACTTCGACGGTGGCGGCGCGATAGGCCAGGCCTTCGAGGCAGCGGGTCCAGGGCTGGCCGCTGGCGAAGGGCGTGTCCTGGAGAATCTGGCGCAGGTAGTCGCGATTGGTTTCGACGCCGTAGACCTGGCTGTCGCCGAGGGCACGATGCAGTTGCTCCCGCGCCTGCTCGCGGTCGTCGGCCCAGACGATCACCTTGGCGATCATCGGGTCGAAGTACGGCGGAATTTCGCAGCCAGCACTGACCCAGGTGTCGATCCGCAGCGCCTTGCCATCAGCCTCGGGGAAGCCGACGGCGGTGAGCAGGCCGGGGCTGGGCTGGAAATCCTTGCCCGGATCCTCCGCATACAACCGCGCCTGCACCGCATGGCCCACGGGTTCCAGGCCCGCGGCCAGTTGATGCAGCGGCGGCAGATCGCCGGCCGCCAGTTCGATCATCCAGCGCACCAGGTCCACGTCCCAGACCTGCTCGGTGACACCGTGTTCCACCTGGAGCCGGGTATTCACCTCAAGGAAGTAGAAGCGTTGCGCATCGCTGTCGAAGACGAACTCGACGGTGCCGGCGCTGCGGTACTTCACCGCGCGAGCCAAGCGGATCGCGGCGTCGCACAGGGCTTCGGCCATGCCTTCGGGCAGGTTCGGCGCCGGGGTTTCCTCCAGCACTTTCTGGTTGCGCCGCTGTACCGAGCAGTCGCGCACGCCGAGCGCAATGACCTCGCCGGCGCCATCGCCAAACACCTGCACTTCAAGATGGCGGGCGCGCTCGATGTATTTTTCGATGAACACCCCGGCATCGCTGAAGTTGTTCTGGCCCAGGCGCTTGACCGCCTCGAAGGCCTCTTCCAGCTCCGCCGCCGAGCGGCATACGCGCATACCGATGCCGCCACCGCCTGCCGTGCTTTTCAGCATTACCGGGTAGCCGACCGCTTCGGCGGCGCGCCAGGCGTCGGCGAGGCTATCGAGCAGACCGGTGCCTTCCAGCAGCGGCAGGCCTTGCTGGCGGGCGAGATCACGGGCGGTGTGCTTGAGGCCGAACAGGCGCAGTTGCTCCGGCGTCGGGCCGACGAAGACCAGCCCGGCAGCCTCGCAGGCTTCGGCGAACGCGGCGTTTTCGGAGAGAAAGCCATAGCCGGGATGGATGGCCTGCGCCCCGCTCTCTTTGGCGGCGGCGAGGATCTTGTCCACGGCCAGATAGGTACCGGCCGCAGCGCCCTGCCCCAGGCTGATGGCCTGGTCGGCCTCGACGAGGTGGCGGCTGGCGAGATCGGCTTCGGAGTAGACCGCGACGCCGCGGACCTTCAGCTCGCGCAGGGTGCGCAGGATGCGACAGGCAATGGCGCCACGGTTGGCGATCAGCAGTGTTTCGAACATGACAACGTCCCCGGAGGGGTGCGGGCCGTCCCGCAGTTGTTTGGAGGTCTCGGGGTCGTCCCCGGACGGCAGATCAGGGATGCCTGTCGGCGTTCAACTGGCCGAAACGGGCCTGGCAGGCGCTGAAGAAGCACAGCCGGACCTTGCGCAAAAAGGCTTTCAGTTCCATATCAGCAGCTCCGCCGGGGTCGGGTTGTAGCCGTTGCACGGGTTGTTCAGTTGCGGGCAGTTGGAGATCAGCACCATCACGTCCATTTCGGCCTTGAGCTGTACGTACTTGCCGGCAGCGGAGATACCGTCCTCGAAGGTCAGGCCGCCTTCGGCGGTGACCGGGACATTCATGAAGAAGTTGATGTTCGGGCTGATATCGCGCTTGCCCAGGCGGCCGTCGTGGCAGCAGGCGCGCAGGTAGTTATCGCGGCAGCTGTGCATATGGCGCTTGTCGAGGGCGTAGCGCACGGTGTTGCTTTCCTGGGCGCAGGCGCCGCCGAGGGTGTCGTGGCGGCCGCAGTTGTCCTCGACGATGGTCAGCATCGGCCGCCCCAGGTTGGAATACAGCACGCTGCCAACGCCCAGGTAGACATTGCCCTGGCGCCGCAGGGTGCGTTGCACGTCATAGCGCTCGCGGGGGTTGGCGACGCTGTAGAACAAGGTGTCGATGGCCTGGTTGCCTTCCAGGTCGAGAATGCGCAGGGTCTGGCCGGCCTTCACTTCGGTGAGCCAGGGCTCGCCGGCCGGGATGGTGGCGCGGTAGATCGCGGTGTCGGCTTGCAGGGGTGACGTCATGACGGGTCCTCAGGCGAACAGGCGTTGGGTGTTGAGGAAGCCGCGCTCGTTTTCCGGGCGCGAGGTGCGGCAGTGCTCGGCGACGCTTTCGTCGGCGCGGGCAAAGGTCAGTTGTACCGGCCTGGGGGCGTATTGCGCGGACGGGTCCATCGGGTGCTGCAGGGCGGTAACGATGAACAGGGTGTCCATCGGCGCATACAGCTCGATGGCATCGCCCGGCCGGGAGTTGCCCTCGACGAAATGCAGGCTGCCGTCGGCGCCCACGTCCACGCGGCTGAACAGGTTGAGGGGCATGGTCAGGTCGGACAGCTCCAGGCCCCACTTGCCCATTTCCACCAGCAGGTTGTCGGTGCCGTTGCGGTGGAAGCGGTTGCGCAGTTCCTGATAACGCCCGGTGCCATATTTTTCCCGGACTTCCTCGGCGTTCAGCACACCGCCGAT
Organism: Pseudomonas sp. GD04058; assembly: GCF_029836855.1. Classification (NCBI taxonomy): domain Bacteria; kingdom Pseudomonadati; phylum Pseudomonadota; class Gammaproteobacteria; order Pseudomonadales; family Pseudomonadaceae; genus Pseudomonas; species Pseudomonas sp. GD04058. The sequence goes on along the minus strand of NZ_JAOECN010000004.1, from coordinate 151,402 downwards.
GCTGTCGCTCCAGCCGCAGGTATCGCGGGTGATCGCCGCCAGGACGCGGCCCATGTCCGAATACAGGCAATGCCCGCTGGTGAGCCTGGCGGTGTGCTGGCACTTGAGGCTGTCCGGCAGGTTCAAGCGTTCGCTTTTTTCATGGGCGTTGAACAGCATCAGGCTGACGTTGGCGCCGCCTTCCAGGTCGGTGAAGCGCACCTGCTGGCCGCGCTTGAGGACGAAGGACAGGTGGCCGCCTCCGGGCAGGAAGTCTTCGGCGAATACAGAGTTGTCGGTCATGGTTAACCTCTTGCGTACGATTGAAGAAGCTCGGGCAACGCGTCGGCCCGGGCCGCGAGGCGCTTGTCGTTGAGCGGCAGGTCGTAGGTGACCCGCGAGCCGAACGCCGCCGGCGCGTGCGGGTCGTGGCGCACCTTGTCGAAGACCAGCAGGCGGCTGCCGAGGCTGAAGCCTTCGCTCAGGTCGTGGGTGACCATGAACACGGTGACCCCGGTTTCGCGCCACAGCTCAAGGAGCAAGGCATGCATGTCCTTGCGGATTCCCGGATCGAGGGCGCCGAAGGGTTCGTCGAGCAGCAGCACCCTGGGCTTCATGATCAGCGCCTGGGCGATCGCCAGGCGCTGCTGCATGCCGCCGGAGAGCTGGCTGGCGTATTTGTCGAGGGCGTGGCCGAGGCCGACCTTGTGCAGCAAGGCGGCGGCCTGCTCCCGGGCTTCGCGCCTGGCGCTGCCGAACAGGCGGCCCAGCAGCTTCGCCCGGGGCAACTCAAGGCCAAGGGCGACGTTGTCCAGCACACTCAGGTGCGGGAACACCGAGTAGCGCTGGAACACCACGCCCCGGGCCGGATCAGGCTCGGCAACCAGGGGCTGGCCATCGAGCAGGATCTGCCCGCGGCTTGGTCGTTCCTGGCCCAGCAGCAGGCGCAGGAAGGTGGATTTGCCGCAGCCCGAAGCCCCGACCATGGTGCAGAACTCGCCTTCGGCAATGCTCAGGTTCAGGCCTTCGAGTACCACGTGCTGGTCATATTCCTGCCAGACATTCCTTACCTGGATAAAGCTCATGCCCGTGCCCCCTCGTACCAGGGAAACGCACGGCGGGTCAGGGCCTTGAGCAGCCAGTCGGTGAGCCAGGCGAGCGCGGTGATCCACACCACGTAGGGCAGGATCACATCCATCGCCAGGTAGCGCCGGACCAGGAAGATCCGGTAGCCCAGGCCATCCTCGGAAGCGATGGCTTCCGCCGCGATCAGGAACAGCCAGGCCGAACCCAGCACCAGGCGCAGGGAGATCAGCAGGCGCGGCAGCAGTTGTGGCAGCACCACCCGCAGGATCAGGGTCCAGGAACTGGCGCCCAGGGTCTGGGCCTTGATCAGCAATTCGACGGGAATCTCGCGGGCACGCTGTTCCAGGTCACGGGCCAGGACCGGGGTGATGCCGATGACGATCAGCATCACCTTGGACAGCTCGCCCAGGCCGAAGACGATGAACAGGATTGGCAGGATCGCCAGCGGCGGAATCATCGACAGCACCACCAGCAAGGGCGAGAGCATCGCGCCGAACAGCGGCAAGGTGCCCGAGGCGATGCCCAGGCACAGGCCGATCAAGGCGCTGATGGCCAGGCCGACGCCAAGGCGCTGCAGGCTGGAAGCGGTGTCCTGCCAGAGCAGGTAGTTGCCGCTGCGCTTGTCCTCCACCAGCGCCATGCGTTCCACCGCCGCGCCCATCTGGGCCGCGCCGGGCAGCAGCTTGTCGTTGGGATTGTCCGCCAGGCGCTGCGCCGAGCCGAGGAAATAGGCACAGAGCACCAGCACGAACGGCAACAGCATCAGCAGCAGCCGCGACGGACGATCGGGATGGCGATTGATCAGGCGCATGTTCATTCCTCGCTTACAGCGAACCGTCGACGGCCATGCGTACGTAGGTCGGGTCGAAACGCAGCTTGAGGTTGTCGCGGTTGCCGACGATCACCTCGTTGGCGAAGCTCATGCCCACCGCCGTGCTGTCCTTGGCGCCCTCGCCCAGCAGGCCGTGGTCGAAGGAGAAGCTGGCGACCTTGTCCATGGTCCTGGGCAGTTCCGCGCTGCTGACGAAGGTCAGTGCCGCCTTGGGCGTATCGAACAGGTAGGTGGTGGAAAGCTGGCGCTCGAAACCGGCGAGGTCGGTGCCGGAGGCCTTGGCCATATGCTCCAGGGCCTTGGTGCGCTGCGGGGAGTCGCCGGCGATCAGGTCCATCACCTCGTACCAGGCGCCGGTCAGCGCCTTGCCCAGCGCCGGGTTGTCCTTGAGGGTCTGGGTGTTGACCACCATCAGGTCAAGGATCTCGCCGGGAATGCGGCTGGAGTCGAAGACCTGGGTCACGCCGGGCTTGCTGCGCACTTCTTCGAGCATCGGGTTCCAGGTGGTCACCACCTGCACGTCGGGAGTATTGAAGGCAGCGGCGATATCGGCGTCGGAGGTGTTGATCACCTTCAGGTCCTTCTCGCGCAGGCCGGCGCTGTCGAGGGCGCGGGCCAGCAGGTAATGCGAGACGGACAGCTCGACCAGGTTGACGTCCATGCCCTTGAGGTCGTTCACCGTCTTGCCGGTGCCTTTCAGGACCACACCGTCATTGCCGTTGGAGAAGTCGCCGACGATCAGCGCGGTACTGTCGACGCCGCCGGCGGCGGGGATGGTCAGGGCGTCCATGTTGGTCATCGAGCAGCCGTCGAACTGGCCGGCGGTGTACTGGTTGATCGACTCGACGTAGTCGTTGACCTGGGTGAGCTTGATATGGATGCCGTACTTGCTCGCCCACTTGTCGACGATGCCTTCGGCGGCGGCGTATTCCCAGGGCATCCAGCCGGCGTAGATGGTCCAGCAGATATCGAAATCGGTCTTCGCCGCGGCGTTGGAGGCGGAGCTCGCGGACAGGGCCAGGCCGGCGGCGAGGAAGGCGGAAAGCAGGGACTTTCGCATGAAGTGACTCCAGTTGACGGTGGACGAACCAGGGAGCAGCACGACACTCATTGCAGTGAGTGGTCTGTCTCCCGGGCTTTTATCCCGCCGTGTAACCTCGAACTGGAGGTCGCCGGCTCTCGGTCCAGACGCCCGCAGAAGCGGACCGGAACCCTAGCCGACCTATTTTCAGATTGTGGTGCAATTTAGCTCGCGCTACTCCCGCACGGAGGGAAGTAATGCCAGAGGCGTGCCAAGTGGATGGCGGGGTGGGTTTTGCGGGGGTTCTGGGGGATGCGGGGGGATTATGGGCGCGGGGGATGCACGGTATTGGGGCGTTGTGCGCGTTGGCGGGGCGTCAGCTTGCGACAGGGAGAAGGGTATGGGCGAGGAAGGTGGCTGCGGGGGCGATCAGGGCGCTGAGGCTGGTTTCGGAACTGGCCAGGGCGCCGCCGGAGAGTGCGGCTGCGATGAGGGAAATGGCGGTCCAGAGGCGGCGCTTGGGGGTGAGGCCGGCTTGGAGGTTCTTCAATCGCTTGACCATGTTGGCTCTGCTTTTTATCCGGAGACTAATGAGCGGTGCAGTCTACCAGCCATTTGGGGACATCCCTTGTGCTAATCGACAGCAGGGTAATGGGCTTGGCCTTCATCCACGGCTATTGCGAACCCTGGTGCGGAGGGACCCGAAGTAGTCGTCGGTCACCGCAACGGTCGGGGCCGACTCTGCTCCAGCCGATAGCGCGTTCCGTAAATGCTGGCGGTCGTGATCCTTGCGAATCAGCTCTTGCACATACTCGCTGCTGGAGCTGTAGCCGCGTTGGCTGACCTGCTCATCGATGAAGAGCTTGAGATCGTCAGGCAGGGAAATGATCATAGTGTTGGCTGCTTTGGGCTCAAGTTCTTCAAAGCATACACTTTTGATCCTGCGTCGGCAGTGCTCGAGCTGGACACGTTTTCTGTAGGAGTCCAACCAGCCTTTCAGGCTGCGCTGTCGCGCAAAGCACTGTTCTAGAGCAGGATGCGGACCCTGTGGGAGCGAGCTTGCTCGCGAAGGACCGCAAAGCGGTCCCAAAGCCTGCCAAACTGGGGATTTGGATAAATACCATCAGCCAGTTCCCGTGAATCCAGCACTGCATTTACCTGCAGCCCGTGCTGGATGGTTTTGGGACCGCTCCGCAGTCCTTCGCGGCGCTTCGGCGGTCCGACAAGTCACAGTCCAATCCGGCACCGATCAGCGCGAGATGCGTAGATCCCCTTCCCCATCAGAAACGAGAACAGGTACTGCGAAATGCTACAAAAGGTCATGTCTCCACACTGATGATCTACCGTTGCGTCATTCAATGCAGAGACGCTAGGCAGAGGATTGAAACGTGTTTGACTACCCAGTGACCATTCACACTGACGGAAACCCGGGCGTCGCACTCACCTGCGACGACCTGCCGGAGTTCAATAGCGCTGGAGATGACATCGAGGATGCACTGTGCGAAGCAGTGGATGGCATCGAAAGCGCGTTGTCGATCTATGTTGATCAGCGTCGCGTGATTCCTGTCGCATCCGCCCCGACGCGAGGGCAGCGTGTCGTTCACCTGCCTGCCGTCAACGTGGCCAAGATCGTACTTTGGAATGAAATGATGAGCCGGGACATGCGCAAGGCTGACCTGTGCCGTCTGCTTGGTGTTTCGCAGACGCAGGGGGACCGGTTGGTGGACTTTCTTCACGCGTCAAAGATGGAGGCTGTGGAGAAGGCGCTGGCTGCGCTCGGGAAGCGGTTGAGCATCTCGGTGCTTGGCGAACGGTTTATCACCGCTTCCGGCTTTGGCGAAACAGTGGAACGTTCGAGCAGATGCTCAAGCGATTGCATCTGCAGTTCAATAATCAAGGGCTCATCGACCTGCGGGCCGGGATGATCGATTCAACTGCTATTCGTGCCACCCGCGCTTTATCAGGTGCCGGTAAAAAAGGGAGCTTGATGCCCCCAGATCACGCTCTAGGCAGCAGTCGGGGTGGTCTCACCACCAAGATTCATATGCTCTGCGACGCCAACGGCGTGCCTCTGCGCTTCCTGCTTTCTGGAGTTCAAGCCAGCGATATCAGCTACGCAGAGCCACTGCTGGACGATGTCTGTATTCCGACAAGCAAGCGCGGCCGGCCTCGCAAGCGCTGTCGCTGGCTTCTGGCCGACAAGGGCTACGATGCTGATGCACTACGCCGCTACTGTGACCGGTATCGAATGCAGCCGGTCATTCCTCTGCTTGCGATGAAGCGCAAACCCAAGCCTGGATTGCCCCGCCTGTTTGATCGCCCCAAATACCGTCAACGGAATGTGATCGAGCGCATGTTCGGCTGGCTGAAAGAGAACCGCCGAGTCGTGACACGCTTCGACAAGCTCGCAAAAAGTTATGGCGCGATGGTTTCGCTGGCTTGTGTCATGCGGTGTCTGCGACACCTGTTTCAGACACAGAAGGCGACAGAGGCAACCAGAGCTTAAAGAGTCCAGCCTGGCTGAGTGGTCTTCACTCTGCCAGGCGTTGGCCAGGTTTGAATCTGACGCATACAACACCGAAGTAACTAGCTTGGCCGGACAGGTGCTGTTTTGACGGAGATCGGCGCCTGCAGCCACCACCCCAATCGGGGTGGAGGTTGCCCTTCCCCTCCTAGGAAGCACGCTGCCAACCTATCTGCGCATCGAAGCCATGCTTTCGACCCCACGATCAAAAGCTCTGGACTACATTTGATCAATCTATTGCCTGAGTACGCATAGGTCTGAGCATGTTGATTCTGCAGGAGCAGCCAGGAGAAGGCACCATCGCATCAGCGTTGAGCAGCCACGGCTATCTTTTCCTCAAGACATGGCAGCCTGAGGCTTCAACCCTCGAACTGGCATGCAGCATCGGCCCTATCACCGATCTGGAGAAAATTGCTGCCGCGTACAAGCTCGGCAGCATCCAGACCTTAAAGCCGCGTGAAAGCGACGAATCCAGTCCTCACAGTTACAGTGCCGTGTACGGGCTCAACGCCTTCCCCCTACACACGGATTACGCTCACTGGGGAACCCCTCCTCGCTTCCTCATGCTTCGCTGCCGACTTGGCGACCCTTCAGTCACCACCTGTCTCCTGCCGTGGTCATACTTAGCCGAACAAGCCAGTCACATCATTAACCGCGCGATTGTGGCTCCACGTCGAAAGCATCCGGCACAAGCAATCTGCCCCCTTGCGGTTCGATATCGCAAAGACGGCCAGGTTGGGTTCAGATGGGACTCCCTTTTCCTGAGGCCACTTAATCAGGCCGCAGAAGCATTAGCTGACGTTTTGCAGGCCAGGGCCAGGATAGATCGCATTGCAATAGCTTTATCCGATCCTGGGGACACCTTGATTATTGACAACTGGCACATGCTGCATGGCCGCTCCGAGGTACCGCAACGAGCACTGAAGCGCCACATTGAGCGCATCTACCTGTCCAGCTTATGGGAATTGAAATGACAGCACCTGAAGAATCGCCGTGGTCTAAAGAAGCGCTCATGCTTAAAGCACAGCTGTACGCTGAGGAGATGGGGCGCTTTCCAGCGAACGACTGGAGGTTTGGCCTGTTCTCTTCACTCAGCCTTGAATTTCTCGCTCGGGCAGCACTGTCCAACTTCTCACCAGTGCTTCTCGCAGACCAGCAAAGCTGGCGAAACATCATGTATGCGCTGGGCAGAGAGGCTACTAGCAAAAAGTTTTCCGCCACGTCGATAGGCACCAAGGAGGTTCTGGTGCGCTTGAAGGAACTCCTGCCCTCCTTTACTGAGGAGATCGCCGGATTCTGTTCCAAACATGTAGAACGACGAAATATCGAGCTCCACACTGGCGAAGCTGCTTTCTTAGAAGCAGCAACGTCCGAGTGGCTTCCTAGGTTCTATCGCGCCTGCAGTGTCCTCCTCCAATCGATGGATCTTCCCTTGCAAGACCTGGTACCAGACGCGGGCAAGGCTCAAGAAATGATCGCCTCCCTGGAAGATGCAGCTGCTAGAGCGGTCGAGCAGGATATAAAGGCGCACGCAAAGGTATGGAGCAACACCGCCGAGAAGGATAGGAAGACCCTAACCGAGCAAGCAACAACATGGGCTGCCAGGCAATCCGGCCACAGAGAGAAATGCCCAGCTTGTCACTCCCCTGGGTTGCTGAACGGTGATCCAATTGGAACCGTCGACACGTCAATCGGGGATGACGAGGTGATTCAGCGTCAGAGCATGCTGCCCTCCACGTTCGAATGTGTTGCTTGCCGACTTAAGATCAGCGGGTTCTCCAAGCTTTCAGCATGCGGAATGGGCAACGTTTTCACCGAGACCTCAACCTACACGGCTGCTGAGTATTTCAACCTCTACACAGAGGACGATCTTGAGGACGCTAGGCGTGAGGGCCATGACTATGAGATGGACAACAACGAGTGAGGGTAATCTACGAACTGGCACTCAATTGCACCCAGCACCACCGCAGGGCTTATGGGCGCTTGATAAATCACTGGAGCGCAAAGCATTGAGCATCATCCACTAAGCGTTTGCCGATACCTCCCAATCGGAAGCGAAACGGGTATGCTTTGGGTCTTGGCAGAATACTTGGGGTGGGCGGTGCCGAATCAAGACGAACAACTTCAGCAGGCAGCTGATCACATTGAAAAATTGAAACAGGCTGAAGTAGCGTGGACACCGGATGATTTGACTGTGCGCCAGAGCATCGCGAATCCAACTAGCCTTTCTGCGTTATCGTTAATGATAAACTCCCGCTCAAAAAGCATAGAGTCACTTAGTGAGCTAGTTGAGTCCAGACTTCTAAACCTCTGTTTTTCTTCATCTAACTTCTTCATCGAAGAAATACAGAGATCAGCGCTAGCGTCGATACTAAAACACTACTCACCGAAATCAGGAGTTACACGCACCGACTTTCAGAGATCAGCTGCCCGCGCCATAAGAAATACTGTGAACCAAAACACTAACACCAACCTATTTAATGCATTCCTAGCTAAACAGCGAGAGATTGAAGCAACCTTACCATTCAACTTCTCCTCACTTAAATTTCAAAATCTCACTGATAAGCTTGCGAAAATCCAAGCAATTGATTACTGCAAAGAAATAACAAGGCAAGTGCTCGATATTGATGAGCCATCAGTGCTGAGGGCCATCGAAAACTCCAGGCCTGATGAACTTTCTAAACTGTTCGAAGAATATCAGGATGCCGTCGAGGGCGACGGAGCCATTGAGTCGCCGACCGCTTTCGTTAACCGGCCAGTTAACGGAGCCTTGATACATGCAGAAATCATCGATGCACTCGAAGGCAAGAAGAATCGCAAGCCGCTTTCGCCTGCCGCGTTCCTCCTGCTCTGCTACATTCTTGGCTTCCTTACCGGCACGATGACACTCATAAGCCAGTGGAAGGACTTCAAGGAGGGTCTGTGTGAGCTCAACGACCTCACGCTTCAGTCAGAGTCTACTGCAGAGGCCCAAAGGTGGGTTCGTTCCTCGATGTGCCATATGCCTAAAAGCGCCAAAGCGCGTGTGAGGCTCGTGGCCAGGGACAACGTAAACCTTCGCTACTCGCCAAGCATGAAGGCCGAGGTAATCATGCCTTTGAAGCAGTATGCCGTGCTGGAGGTTGTAGACTCGACCGATAAGACTTGGCTCGAGGTCATTTACAAGCACGAGGACATTGAGATTCAGGGCTGGGTATCTAGGAGCATGGTGAAGACCGTCCAGTAATGCATCGAACAAAAGGAGCTGTTTTCGAGTAGCCACCCACGCTCAAACCGTTTGTGACTGAAAGATTCGAACAGATCGTTGAGAGAGCACTCGCCAAGCGCTGACTAACGAGCGCTACTACTCAGGCTATGATCTGTCGAAGCTACGCCACTAGCGTGGTGTTTCGCAAGTAACACTCATATTTTGGTCTAGGCTTTCAGCATCAGAAATGCCGTGGAGCAACGATATGAAAACCGGCCGACCTGCTGCCCCGATTGAGTTGAGCGACGAAGAAAACCTCGAACTGCTTCGTCGCTCCCTACAGCGTAAAGGCCCTGCTGAATCGCGCATTCGGGCCGAAATCATCTTGGCGTGCGCAGCGACTCAGTCGGCTGCGACTCGATGGCTTAAATGATGAACATCGTTCAGGCCGGCCTCGCAGCATTACCGATGAACAAGTACAAGCCGTGGTCAATCAGGCAATGCAATCCAAACCCGAAGATGCCAGTCACTGGAGCACTCGCTCGATGAGTCAGGCAACCGGGATTTCTCCAGCCAGCGTCATGCGGATATGGCATGCCTTCGGCCTTAAGCCTCACCTGGAAAAGACTTTCAAGCTTTCGACCGATCCGCTGTTCGTCGACAAGGTGCACGACATTGTCGGGCTCTATCTCAACCCGCCTGAAAAGGCCCTGGTGCTCTGTATCGACGAGAAAAGCCAGATTCAGGCGCTGAACCGTACCCAGCCAGGCTTACCTCTTGCCCCGGGCAAACCCGTCACTCGTACCCACGACTACAAACGCCACGGAACCACATCGTTGTTCGCGGCGCTGGATATCGCTACGGATGAAGTCATCGGAAGATTGAAGCGCCGCCATCGAAGCACCGAGTTTCTCTCGTTCCTCAAAGAGGTGGACGCCAACGTACCAGAGGACATGCCAGTTCATTTGGTAATGGACAACTACGCGACACACAAGACCGACAAAGTGAAAGCGTGGTTGGCAGCGCATCCGCGCTACCAAGTGCATTTCACGCCTACTTCGGCATCCTGGTTGAATCTGGTGGAGCGCTTCTTTTCTCGACGCTGAGCGAGAAGTGGATCAAGCGCCAGGCACATACCAACGTGAAAAATCTGGAGGAGTCTATTGAGTACTACCTGTCCGCTCATAACGCCAACCCTCGACCCTTTCGCTGGCATCGAAAGGCCGATGACATCTTGGCGAGCGTCGGCCGTGCAGCCGAGGCGCTAAGCCGAAAAATATGAGTGTTACTTGCGAAACACCACACTAGACCATACAGACAAACGCATCACTGCAACGGTATATCGGAGAATAGGGGACCGTACTACCTGCTCAACAACCTTTTATAATTTTAAAAATCGAGCTCCATATTAGCCCTGATCTCCACCTTCAGTTTTCCTAGGAGAAAAACCAGCATTACTAGTTAAGTCTCGCAACGTACCAGCGTGGCGTTCCTCATGCTCTGATCTCGATATCACAATATCTGCTGGGACGAGCGATAACACTACGGTCCATAATTGCCACAGCGTCAAAATAGCTAGCGAACCATATGATAAAGAACGCATAATCTCAACATGCGAAACTAAAAAATCAAACCGTTTCAACAGCGGAGCAATGATTCCAATCAACAATACCGAACAAAGTATTGCAGTTGAATGAACAATGGGCGTGAGAAGTCGAGACATCCCTCCACCATTACTTGGCTTGGGGGTAGTAGCTTTGCGAAAGGAGAGTTTTAATCGATCCGGATAGATGATCGCCAACCAAGCCCCGACTACAGCAAAGATAATAGAGGCTGTAGCTCGCAGAGCTTCAAACAAAGGCCACTGGTCTTTGAAAGGCACCCCACTACCTTGCCAGAATGCAAGCATAACTATAGCAAGGGAGAGGACTAGAGCGACAGCCTTGATAATCACCTTCAGTCACCTCATAAGGTTAAGTATATCCGCCCGCTGGGCACGAAGCGCTCGAAGCAGCGATTTTGGATTGACAACTTCTAGATTGTTACGTTCAATATCAAAACTGAAACTGCTACGAGCGATCGCGTGACTCAGCCAATGCGGAGAGCTCTGACCACTAAGAACAAACCCATAGTCATCCCATTCAGTTTCATGATCTTCGGTCCAAGCCTCGATGATGCTTTGAACCTCATCGCGATCCATTCGCGCCTTCACTTCATATTTGAAGTTCACTTCATCAGGAAGGTTCTGCGCATAGCGAAGTGTCGCCATCCTGTACGCTTTTTGCCAAAAAGCCAACTCTTCGGGACGGTTTAGCTGTAGGCTTGTCTTCCTAATAACCTTACGGATCAAGTGTGCACTTTCAAGGAGCAGATTATGCTCTCCAGCTTTTTTCAATATCTGCGTCCGAAATCTTGGATATACATCGTTTCGTACAGGATCGTTCACTCCGCGACGGTAACCAAGTATTTGCAAATCCGCATCAGCATCCGGGTCAGTAAACACCACTGATGATGAATAATGCCCAAGGTACGCTTCCATGTATTCCTGCATAGGTTTTTGCCCCGTGATTAGGTGCTGAAACCGAATACTGGCGAATGCACCTTCTTCTGGAACAAACCAAAAATATGTCGCGAACCCAGGGATCCCTCCCTCAGGAATATCATTCATGACAACTTGCGCATTACCCACTGCCGAGTTACCCATCGCAGCTGCAACCTTCCCCTGGGTAGCCGGCGTTTGATTCCACATAGTGACCAGCCAATCCTGCCGGTCTGCAGTGATGTCCATCAAATAGACCGGCAGGAAATCCGATCCTTCAGCGGGCTCAAAGGTCTTAGTCACAGCGAGGCTCTTGCCTTGACTCCACCCTGACAACTCCTGGAGCAATGAGGCCGAGCTACCAAATTCTGGGTGTTCAGTTTCACCCCGCTTGTAAAAGCCGGTTTGATTAATTTTGTAAAATGTGATCTGTGCCTGCTCTAACGCCACTGCGCCGCTCCTGTGCTCAGCAAAATGATAACTACATCGGCAATCCCCGAGGAGGATACACCTGAGGGCATCATGGCATCAAAGTGCCGTCAAAAGGTGCCCTATCGTCGCCCGCGAACGGACAGCCCTGACGGTGCGTAATTGGAGTGAAGCGGAAATGATCCGAAAAATGCGGAAACGAGTAAGCGCCCAGCGAGGTTGAAACGGGGACTTATGAAAACGCAAAAAGCCCTGATTAATCAGGGCTTTAGTGCAGAAAATATGGCGGAAGCGTAGAGATTCGAACTCTAGGATAGTTGCCCATCGACGGTTTTCAAGACCGTTGCCTTAAACCACTCGGCCACGCTTCCACTTTGTCATGCGGGCGCCATCATACCGAAATGAAACACGCTGTCAAACTCTCTACGTGGCTGCTTTCCAAGGGTCTGATATGATCTTTGCAACTCAACGTTTCAAACCCCACAGGAGTGTCGCCATGCGCGAACAGGATTATGCCGTCCACCACGGCCTGCAGGCCGATCAGCAGGAAGTCAGCAAGGTCCTGCGCAACACCTACGGCCTGCTGGCCCTGACCCTGGCTTTCAGTGCCGTCATGGCCTATGTCGCACAGCAGATGCGCGTCGGTTACCCGAACATCTTCGTCGTACTGATCGGTTTCTACGGTCTGTTCTTCCTCACCGCCAAGCTGCGTGATTCGGCCTGGGGCCTGGTCTCCACCTTCGCCCTGACCGGCTTCATGGGCTTCCTGCTTGGCCCGATCCTCAACCGCTACCTGGGCATGGCCGGTGGTGCCGAAGTCGTCAGCTCGGCCTTCGCCATGACCGCACTGGTCTTCGGTGGGCTGTCGGCCTACGTGCTGATCACCCGCAAGGACATGAGCTTCCTCAGCGGTTTCATCACCGCTGGCTTCTTCGTCCTGCTGGGTGCCGTGGTCGCGAGCTTCTTCTTCCAGATCAGCGGCCTGCAACTGGCGATCAGCGCCGGCTTCGTACTGTTCTCGTCGGTCTGCATCCTCTTCCAGACCAGCCAGATCATCCACGGCGGCGAGCGTAACTACATCATGGCGACCATCAGCCTGTATGTATCGATCTACAACCTGTTCGTCAGCCTGCTGCAACTGTTCGGCATCATGAGCTCGGACGACTGATCCAGGTGCTGAATTGAAAAAGCCCGCTTCGGCGGGCTTTTTTATGCCTCTGAATAGGCGACCCTGGTTTGCGAAATTGCGATGGCGAGGCTACTACCTCAATCGCGGGTGAACCCGCTCCCACAAGGTCCGCGTCGCACTTCAGCCCTGCTCTCCCCGCCCCCGAATACACTCCGCAAACACCGCCTCCCGCAAATACGCCACATTCAACCGCGTCCACGGCGTAACCCCCTTCTGATCCATCTGGAAGATCGCACCTGGCGCCAGCATCACGCCCCTGCCCTGCACCTCCCGGGTCAGTTGCGCCGAATCCTCGATCCCCGGAAACCGCGCCCACAGGTACAGACTCTGCTGCGGCCGACAGAACACCTCCGCCCCCAGCTCATCCAGCACCTGCAAACCGCCCTCGGTAGCCTCCCGCACCCGGTCCTGCAAACGCATCAGGTGCCGCAGAAAATGCCCTTCGCCAAGGATCACGTCCGCCGTACGTTCGCACAGCTCCGAGCAACTGGTGTGCAGCATCATCTGCAGATCCGCCAGCTCATCGATGATGTCCTTGCTGCCAGCGATATACCCCACCCGCAACGCCGCCGAGACCGACTTGGAAAAACTGCCGATGTACAGCGAACGGCGCAGTTGGTCCAGCGCCGCGACCTTGAGCGCGGAGCTGGGCTTGAAGTCCGCCAGGGCATCATCCTCCACCAGCAACAGGTCGTGCCGCTCGGCCAGTTGCAGCAAGCGATGGGCCTTGGCCGGCGAGATATCCGAGCCGGTGGGGTTGTGACAGACCGACTGGACGAAGAACAACCGCGGCCGCTCCCGCTGCAACAGCGCTTCGAGGGCATCCATGTCCGGCCCGTCGGGCAGGCGCGGGACACTGAGCATCCGCGCGCCCTGCATCTGCAACTTGCCGAACAACGGGTAGTAACCAGGGTTCTCCACCAGTACCGCATCCCCGGGCACCACGAAGCGGCGGATGATCAGGTCCAGCGCATGATTGGCACCATGGGTGGTGACGATCTGCCGCGGCGTAGCGCTGATCGCGTAGCTGGCCAGCTTGCGCACCAGGCTCTGGCGCAACGCCGGGTTGCCCAGGCGGTTGCCGTAGCGGAACAGGTTGCCGGCCCCGCTGCGCATCACCTGGCGGGTGAATTTGTCCAGACGCATGTCCTGCAGCCAGGCCACCGGCGCAAAACCCTCGCCCAACGGCGCCACCCCCGGCTCGCGCACGAACTGCTGGCGCATCATCCAGATGGTGTCCATGGCCCTGGTGTAGGGCGGCGTTTCATCCGCTTCGGCAGCCTGCACCAGCACGCCGACGAAGAAGCCCTGCCCGTGCCGCGCCTCCACCAGGCCCTTGGAGGCAAGGATCTCGTAGGCGGTGATCACGGTGTTCTTCGAGTGCCCGTGCAGGCGCATGTATTCGCGCAGCGACGGCAGGCGGTCACCGGCCTTGAGCACCCCGGCACGGATCTGCTGCTCCACCGAATCGGCGACCTGCTGGGCAAGGGTGACACGGACCATCGGCACGCTCCTGGGCTGTCATGGGTACAGTCTGGGTACTGTTGGGCAAAACTGTACCTTTATCCAAGGGCACAGTGGCTGCACATTTAGCACCACGCCGGCGCCGCGCTCAAGCCGTCGCCCCAACAACAATGACTCCACAGGAGCCCCCATGAGCCTCGACTCCCGCCTGCCCGATTTCCGCAACCTCTCCCCCGCTGCCCGTCTCGACCATATCGGCCGCCTGCTCGGCCTGAGCGGCGATGACGTCGCCCTGCTGGCCGACGCCGGCGCCCTGCCGATGGAGATCGCCAACGGCATGATCGAAAACGTCATCGGCAAGTTCGAACTGCCCTATGCCGTGGCCAGCAACTTCCAGATCAATGGCAAGGACGTGCTGGTGCCACTGGTGGTGGAAGAACCCTCGATCGTCGCCGCTGCCTCCTACATGGCCAAGCTGGCCCGGGCCAACGGCGGTTTCGTGACCTCCAGCAGCGCCCCGCTGATGCGCGCCCAGGTACAGATCGTCGGTGTCGCCGATCCGCTCAATGCGCGCCTGAGCCTGCTGCGGCGCAAGGACGAGATCATCGAGCTGGCCAACCGCAAGGACCAGTTGCTCAACCGCCTCGGCGGCGGCTGCCGCGATATCGAGGTGCACACCTTCGCCGACACCCCGCGCGGCCCGATGCTGGTGGCCCACCTGATCGTCGATGTGCGCGATGCCATGGGCGCCAACACCGTCAACACCATGGCCGAGGCCGTGGCGCCGCTGATGGAGGAGATCACCGGCGGCAAGGTGCGCCTGCGCATCCTCTCCAACCTGGCCG
This sequence comes from Pseudomonas sp. GD04058, assembly GCF_029836855.1. NCBI lineage: Bacteria > Pseudomonadati > Pseudomonadota > Gammaproteobacteria > Pseudomonadales > Pseudomonadaceae > Pseudomonas > Pseudomonas sp. GD04058. Next base: position 136,307 of record NZ_JAOECN010000004.1, on the reverse strand, counting down.
ACCTGCGCCTGGCCCGGGCCCAGGTGCGGATCACCCCGGAGCAACTGAAGTCCGCCGAGTTCAGCGGCGAAGCGGTGATCGAGGGCATCCTCGACGCCTATTCCTTCGCCGCCGTTGACCCCTACCGCGCCGCGACCCATAACAAAGGCATCATGAACGGCATCGACCCGCTGATCGTCGCCACCGGCAACGACTGGCGCGCGGTCGAGGCCGGAGCCCACGCCTACGCCTGCCGCAGCGGTCACTACGGCTCCCTGACCACTTGGGAAAAGGACGGCAACGGCCATCTGGTCGGCACCCTGGAAATGCCGATGCCGGTGGGCCTGGTCGGCGGCGCGACCAAGACCCATCCGCTGGCGCAACTGTCGCTGCGCATCCTCGGGGTCAAGACTGCCCAGGACCTGGCCGAGATCGCCGTGGCCGTGGGCCTGGCGCAGAACCTCGGGGCGATGCGCGCCCTGGCGACCGAAGGCATCCAGCGTGGTCATATGGCCCTGCACGCGCGCAACATCGCCGTAGTGGCCGGTGCCCGTGGCGACGAGGTGGACTGGGTCGCCCGGCAACTGGTGCAGGACCACGACGTGCGCGCCGACCGTGCCGTCGAGCTGCTGAAACAGAAGCGCGGCGAATGACCATGCAGGTCAGGATCTTCGAGGTAGGCCCGCGGGACGGTTTGCAGAACGAGCCACGGCATCTGTCGGTGGACACCCGCCTGGCCCTGATCGGCAAGCTGGCAGCCACCGGCCTGCGGCATATCGAGGGCGGCGCCTTCGTGTCGCCGCGCTGGGTACCGCAGATGGCCGACAGCGAGGCGCTGTTCCAGCGTCTGCCGGAGGACGACGGGGTCAACTACTCCGCCCTGGTGCCCAACGGCCAAGGCCTCGACGCCGCGCTGCGCGCGGGATGCCGGGAGGTAGCGGTGTTCGCCGCCGCCTCCGAGGCGTTTTCGCGCAACAACATCAATTGCTCCATCGATGAGAGCTTCGAGCGCTTCACCCCAGTGCTGCAAGCTGCCAAAGCTGCGGGTGTCCGGGTGCGCGGCTATGTATCCTGCGTGCTCGGCTGCCCGTTCAGCGGTGCAGTGGCGCCAGACGCCGTAGCAGCGGTAGCGCGGCGCCTGCATGCACTGGGCTGCTACGAGATCAGCCTGGGCGACACCATCGGCGCAGGACGCCCGGACGAGACCGCCCGCCTGATCGAGCACTGCGCCCGCGAGCTGCCGGTCGAAGCCCTGGCCGGGCATTTCCATGACACCTGGGGCATGGCCATCGCCAATGTCCACGCTGCGCTGTCGCAGGGAGTACGCACCTTCGACAGCTCGGTCGCCAGCCTCGGTGGCTGCCCCTACTCCCCCGGCGCCAGCGGCAACGTGGCGACCGAGGACGTGCTCTACCTGCTGCATGGCATGGGGTTCGAGACCGGCGTGGACCTGGACGCAGTGGCCCGGGTCGGCACCTGGATCAGTGCGGAGCTGGGCATCGCCAATCGCTCCCGCGCAGGCAGGGCCCTGGCGGCAAGGAGCGCAGAACACCGCTGAATCCGATCCTGGCTCCCGAACAAAAACAACAAGCCCGCAAGGGCAGGAGAATTCCGATGACACTTGAATGCCGCCTGCACCCCCGCACCACGGAGGTGAACCATGGCTGACGACAACCTCTACGAAGTCTGGGGCGACACCGTGGACAGCCACCACCTGGTCGCTTCCATCGCCATCGGCGCCGCGTGCAGCCTGGGCATCTTCTTCCTCGCCGAGCACCTGCTGACCGACTGGGTCGAGTCCGCGCAGATGGCCCGCGCCTACGCCATGCTCCTCGGCATCCTCGGCTCGCTGCTGGGCGGTGGCGTCAGCGCCTGCCTGTTCAAGCCCAAGCGCCATGTGGTGGAACACGTCGCCGACCCGGCGTGGCGCCAGCAGGTGATCGAAGAGCTGCGCAGCGAATACGGCGGTATCGGGCAACTCTCCGAACTGCCGCCGGAAGTCCGCGCCGAGCTGCGCGAGCTGGGCCTGGAGCAGTTGTTCGATGAAGCCGAACCGGCCAGCCCGACCCGCACCGTCACCGCCCCGGCAGCCCTGAAGGGAGGTACCGCCTGATGGAAGCCCTGTTCGACCAGATCCTGATGGCCGCCCTGATGGGCGTGATCGGTGCGGTGGTGTTTTCCGCCATCGGCCTGATCTCCGGCAGCGACGAGACCACCACCCTGGCCCCGCTGACCCTGCTGGTGGTGCTGCTCGGCGTTCCTGCCGCCGGAGTCTTCACCTTCTTCCTCGCCGGCGCCGTGGCCAAGCACATGACTCACGCCGTGCCCACCGCCCTGCTCGGCATCCCCGGCGACACCATGGCCACGCCGCTGATGCGCGAGGCGAACTTCCTGCGCAACCTCGGCGTGCCACATATCGCCCTGCGCAAGATGATCTCCGGGGCGGTGATCGCCGCACTGGTGGCCGTACCGCTGGCAGTGCTGTTCGCCGTGCTGCTGGCGCCGTTCGGCGACGGGATCAAGCAGGCGGCGCCCTGGGTGTTCCTCGCCGCCGCGACCACCATCGCCTGGTTCTCGGCCGGCCGCTGGGCCTCGGTCCTGGCACTGCTGCCCTTCGTGCTGGTGATCATCGCCCTGCAGACCTTCACTGGCCAGCATGGGGTCAAGCTCAGCGTCAGCTACTTCCTCGGCATCGCCATCGGCCCGCTGATCGCCGCCTTGTTCGCCATGCTTGCCCCGGCCGAACGGGCGCGGATGAAGCGCAGCGAACCGCGGACCTTCTCCCTGTCGCCGGACGTGAAAAGCTGGGGCGGCTGGTTCCCCAACCCACTGAAAGTCCTCGACCGCCGCCAGGCCGGCTGGACCCTGGCCACCGCCACGGTGTCCAGCGCCACCTTCGTCTTCAGCCCGGTGGCGATGACGGTGATTCTCGGTGAAGTGGTCGGCGCGCGCATCAAGCACGCCTACCACCGCCTGACCTCGGTGATCAGCGTGCGCAACGGGGTGACCGAGTCCACCTATATCGCCGAGGCGCTGATCCCGCTGATCGCCTTCGGCCTGCCCCTGAGCCCGGTGGCCGCCGGCCCGGCCGCGCCGCTGTTCAACGCCCCGCCGCGCTTTACCGTGGACAGCGCCACTGGCCAGGTGAACAACCTGCACAACCTGCTCAGCGCCGGGGAGTTCCTTGCCTTCGGCATGCTCGCGGTCGTAATCGCCATCCTGATCGCCTACCCGTTCTCGATGAACTTCGCCCACCGCGCGGCTTCGTTCGTGTCGCGGCGCATCAGCCACGAGGCGGTAATCGCCACCTTCGTCGGCCTGATCCTAGTCATCGGCCTTTGGGAAGGTGGCCTGCTGGGCCTGCTGGTGATCCTTACCATCGGCCTGCTGGGCGGCTTCCTGCAGCGCTTCATCGGCTTCAACATCGGCGTGCAGTTCATGGGTTACTACACCGCCGTGCTCAGCGTGCCGGCCATCATCGCCCTGTTCGCCTGACCTGATCTCCCACCCTTCTCCCACGCAGCCCCCGGGCGGCTGCGTGGTTTCACTCGCCCGCAAGAAAGGAACAACAACAATGAATATCCTTTGCTTTCCACGCCGTCTGCCGGCGGCCTGCGCCTGCCTGCTGTTCGGCGCCGGCACTGCCCAGGCCGCCGGTTTCGTCGAAGACGCCAAGGCAGGCCTGACACTGCGCAACTTCTATATCAATCGCAACTTCGTCGATCCGGCGTACCCGCAAGGCAAGGCCGAGGAATGGACCCAGAGCTTCATCCTCGATGCCCGCTCGGGGTTCACCGAGGGCACGGTGGGCTTCGGCGTGGATGTGCTGGGGCTGTATTCGGTCAAGCTGGACGGTGGTCGCGGCACGGCCAACACGCAACTGCTGCCGCTGCATGACGACGGTCGTCCGGCGGATGATTTCGGACGTCTTGCGGTTGCCGGGAAAGCACGGATTTCCGCGACCGAACTGAAGGTCGGCGAGTGGTCGCCGATGCTTCCGGTGCTGCGCTCGGACGACGGCCGCTCGCTGCCCCAGACCTTCCAGGGCGCCCAGGTCACCTCCCGGGAAATCACCGACCTGACCCTCTACGGCGCGCGTTTCCGTGGCAACAGCCCGCGCAACGACGCGAGCATGGACGACATGTTCATGTCCGGCCGCCCCGGCGCCACCTCGGATCGCCTGGATATCGTGGGTGCCGAATACCTGTTCAACGACAAGGCGACCCTGGTCGGTGCCTGGCATTCGGACCTGCGCGACATCTACCGGCAGCAGTACTACAACCTGACCCACCGCCAGGCCGTGGGCACCTGGACCCTGGGCGCCAACCTGGGCTACTTCACCGGCAAGGACAGCGGCCGCTCGCTGGCCGGCGACATGGACAACCGCACCGCCTCGCTGCTGCTCTCGGCGCGCACGGGCGGGCACACCTTCTACCTGGGCCTGCAAAAGGTCAGTGGCGATACCGGCTGGATGCGGGTCAATGGCACGGCGGGCACCAGCCTGGCCAACGACAGCTACAACTCCAGCTATGACAACGCCCATGAGCGCTCCTGGCAGGTGCGCTATGACCATGATTTCGCGGTTGATGGATTGCCGGGGCTGCAGTTCATGACGCGCTATATCAGTGGGGATCAGGTGCAGGTCGGTAGCGTGAAGGATGGCAAGGAATGGGGACGCGAGACGGAGCTGGCCTATACCGTGCAGAGCGGTGCGCTGCGCGACCTGACGCTGAGGTGGCGCAACTCGACCTTGCGGCGGGACTTCAGCAGCAATGAGTTCGATGAGCATCGGGTGATCGTGAGTTATCCGCTTTCGCTGCTCTGACAACCAACCTGGGTTATTGCTGATGGCCCCATCGCTGGCAAGCCAGCTCCAGGGTCCGTGTGGGAGCTGGCTTGCCAGCGATAAGGCCAGGTCAGACAACACCCCTCTTCATGAATCAACATGAACAAGCCTTCATGTTCGCCCATGAACACTCCGGTAACGCGTAGCATCGCCGACCCGCTGCCCGATACACGCCCATGCCACAACCGATCCCCCTCAAGGACCACGAAAAGGAACAGCACCTGGTCAACCGCCGGCTGGTAGCCTGCGCCATCCTGGTCCTGGCCCTGGTCGCCGTACTCGTGGGCCGCCTCTATGTCCTGCAGGTGCTCCAGCACGACCAGCAGACGGCCGTTTCGGAAAACAACCGCGTCCACATCCTGCCCATCCCGCCCGAGCGCGGGCTGATCTATGACCGCAACGGCGTGGTCCTGGCCGACAACAAGCCCAGCTTCGACCTGACCATGACCCGCGAGCGCGCCGGCGATTCGGCGAAGACCCTGGACACCCTGGCGCAAGTCCTGAACCTCGGTGAAGACGACCGCCGCCAGTTCGACAAGGACCTGCGCCGCGGCCGCAAGCCTTTCGAGCCGGTCACCCTGATGGTCGGCCTGACTGAAGAGCAGATCGCCCTGATCGCCGTAAATCAGTTTCGCCTGCCGGGGCTTGAGGTGGAGCCGCAGTTCATCCGCGAATATCCCTTGGCCGAGCATTTCGCGCACTCCGTGGGCTATGTCGGACGGATCAACGAGAAAGAAGCCAAGGTCCTCGACAGCACCCAGTACCGCGGTACGCAATCGATCGGCAAGACCGGGATCGAGCGCTTCTACGAGAACGAGCTGCATGGCCAGGTTGGCTATGAAGAAGTCGAGACCAACGCTCAGGGCCGGGTGATGCGGGTGCTCAACCATAAGGACCCGGTCCCCGGAATGAACATTACCCTCAGCCTCGACGCGCATTTGCAACTGGCCGCCGAGCACGCCCTGGGCGACCGCCGGGGCGCGGTAGTGGTGCTCGACCCCGGCAACGGCGACGTGCTGGCGATGGTCAGCAACCCGAGCTTCGACCCCAACCTGTTCGTCAAGGGCATCAGCTTCAAGCAGTACGCCGCCCTGCGCGACTCCATCGACCGGCCACTGTTCAACCGTGTGCTGCGCGGACTGTATGCGCCCGGATCGACGGTCAAGCCGGAGGTCGCCATCGCCGGCCTCGACAGCGGCGTGACCACCCCGGGCAGCCGCGTGTTCGACCCGGGCTACTACGAGCTGCCCAACTACGACCACAAGTACCGCAACTGGAACCGCAGCGGCGATGGCTGGGTGGACATGTACACGGCGATCATGCGTTCCAACGACACCTACTTCTACGACCTGGCGCACAAGCTCGGCATCGATCGCCTGCACGACTACATGGCCCGCTTCGGCCTCGGCGAGAAGGTCTCGCTGGACATGTTCGAGGAAGCGCCGGGCCTGATGCCCTCGCAGCAATGGAAACGCGCCACTCGCCGCCAGGCCTGGTTCCCGGGGGAAACGTTGATCCTTGGCATTGGCCAGGGCTATATGCAGGTCACGCCGCTACAGCTGGCCCAGGCCACCAGCCTGCTGGCCAGCAAGGGCAAGTGGCACCGGCCGCACCTGGCGCTCGAAGTCGGCGACACGGCGCCGATCGACCCCAATCCCATGCCGGACATCGTGCTGCACGACAGCCATGCCTGGGACCAGGTCAACCAGGGCATGCAGATGGTCATGCACGACCCCCGCGGCATCGCCCGCGCCGCCGCCGCCGGGGCGCAATACCGCATAGCCGGCAAGAGCGGCACGGCCCAGGTGGTGGCGATCAAGCAGGGCGAACGCTACAACCGCAACAAGACTCTGGAGCGGCACCGCGACAACGCCCTGTTCGTCGGTTTCGCGCCTGCCGATCATCCCAGCGTGGTGGTGGCGGTGATGATCGAGAACGGCGAGGCCGGCGGCCGGGTGGCCGGGCCGGTGGTGCGGGAAATCATGGATGCGTGGCTACTGGACGACCAGGGGCACCTTAAACCCCAATACGCCGGCGGCCAGGGCCTGGCGCTGCATGCATCGGCACACCCCTAGATACCGTCAACCGTGCCAGCAACGGTACCAACCATCCTGCTCGGTCAGGCGCAGGTCGGTCTGGTAAAGGGCGGACAGGCGTTCGCTGGTGAGCACGTCGGCCTTGGGCCCGTCGGCGACGATGCGGCCCTTGTCCAGCAGGACCACCCGCTCGATCTCCGGAATGATCTCGTCGATATGGTGGGTGGTGATGATCATCGCGTGCTCGGCACCGCAGAAGCGCCGCATCAGCTTGAGCATGCCCAGGCTGGCGCCCATGTCCAGGCCGTTGGCCGGCTCGTCGAGGATCAGCGCGCTGGGCTGGTGGACCAAGGCGCGGGCCAGCAGCAAGCGGCGACGCTGGCCGGTGGACAGGCGCTGGAACATGGTCTGTTCATGGCCGGACATCTCTACCACGGCCAGCAATTCGCGGGCTTTCTCCAGTTGTTCGGCACTGGGTTGCAGATGGCCGTGGGCGCCGATGGAACCAAAGAAGCCGGAGACCACCACGTCCAGCGCCTGGGTGTAGGGGGTGTAGTCGTCCTGCAGGTCCTGGGAAACGAAACCGATGCGGCTGCGCAGGGCCCAGAGATTGACGGTGTCGCTGCCGAACAGGCGAAGGTGGCTGCCCTCGCGCTCCACCGGGTACAGCTCGCGGGTGATCAGCTTGAGCAGGGTGCTCTTGCCGGCGCCGTTGGGGCCGAGGATGGCGACCTTCTCGCCTTCGCCGATATGCAGGGAGAAACCTTCCAGGACTCGGGTCTGCTGCTGGAAGGCGGTGACGTTATGGATATCGATCATCAGGGGGCTCTTGACTGCCTTGTGTAACAGGAGTTTGCCAGAGGCATCGGGGAACCAGCATGGTTTTTTGTTGTTCTTTCGGGCCCCATCGCCGGCAACGCCGGCTCCCACAAGGTTATTCACCTGCCACAGGACCAGTGTTCGACGCCATCTCTGTGGGAGCCGGCGTTGCCGGCGATGAGGCCCGCCAGGCCAACGCCTTGTACAACCCCACCGCATTCAGATAAGACGCCGTCTCCGCCCCCGCAATCGCCTGCCTTGTGCGCAACAGCTCGCGCTGACTCTCCAGCACCGCCTGATAGCTCCCGCCGCCGGCGTCATAACGCCGGCTGGCGATGGCGAACGCCGCCTCGTCATGCACGGCCGACTTCACCAGCCCCTGCAGATGCCGCTGCTGCTCGGTCAGTTCCACCACGGCGCCCTCCACTTCTTCCACCGCCACCAGCAGCACCTGCTCGAAGCGCGCGCCCTCGCCCGCCGAACGTGCCTGCGCCGCCCGCAAGCGGGCCCGCACACTGCCCAGGTCCAGCGCCGGCCAGGTCAGCACGGGGGCCAGTTCGAAGGCCCGCGAGGCACTGCCGAGATCGCCGTCGCGCAGGGCGAAGAAGCCGATAAAGCCTCCCAGGTTCAAGCGCGGATAAAGATCCGCCGTCGCCGCGCCGACGTCTTCGACCCGGGCCGCCAGCAAGCGCTCGGCGCGCACCACATCCGGGCGCTTGCGGATCAGCCGGTCGACATCGCCCAGCGGCAGTTGCCGGGCCAAAGGCAGCGGTGGCGCCGCACCCAACGCCAGCGCAAGACTGCCGGGACGCTGTCCGCATAACACTTCCAGCCGGTACAGGCTGCGCTGCAAAGCACTGCTCAAGGGTGCGATCGATGCCTCGGCCCGCAGCAGGTTGCTCCGCGCACTTTCCCGGTCTTCGGGCAGACCGCTGCCCGCCGCCAGCTGCGCCTCGATCATGCGCACCGTCTCGCCCCAGCTACGCACCTCGTCATGGGCCAGCACCAGTTGCCGTCGCTGTCCCTGGGCCTGGAACCAGGCTCGCGCCACCTCGGCGGCGATGCTCAACTGCACCTGCTCGAAGTCTGCCCGGGACGCCTCGACCCGCGCTTGCGCGGCACGACTGAGGTGGTCGAGGCGGCCGAACAGGTCCAGTTCCCATTGCAGGTCCAGCCCTGCCCGCCACGACTCGGCCAGGCTGCGCTGGGGCGCCGCGCCGTCCACCGCGCGCTGTTCAAGACTGCGCTGGTAACCGGCCTCGCTGGTGACCTGCGGATAGCGCTTGAGGTCCTGTTCGTCGAGTCCGGCGCGGGCCAGCAGCAGGTTGGCGTGGGCCTGGCGCACATCGTTGTTCTGTACCAGGGCCCGCTCGATCAGGCGCGACAGTTGCGGGTCGTCGAAAAAACCCCACCAGTTCGCCTGCGACTGCGCCCCGGTCGCAGCGAACTCCCCGGCCTGCGGACTGACCAACGCGATCGGCGCCACATCCGGCTGCCGATACTGCGACCCGACACTACAAGCCCCCAGAATCAACGCCCCGCTCACCACGCCAAAATACTTCATGAGCATTCCTCAGTTCCCCAGCACGCGATGGGCATCGGCCAACTGTTGCTTGCGTGCACCTTCGACCCGGTGATCCCGGGCCAGCCATGAATAAAGGGTCGGCAGCACGAACAGGGTGAACAGCGTGCCCACCAGCATGCCGCAGACGATTACCACCCCCAGGCCGAAACGGCTGTTGGCCCCGGCACCACTGGCGAACAACAGCGGTACCACGCCGAAGGTCATCGCCGCCGTGGTCATCAGCACCGGGCGCAGGCGGACCTGCGCGGCGCGGATGATCGCCTCGCCACGGCCCAGGTTGTCGAGCACCTGGATCTCGTTGGCGAACGCCACCATCAGGATCCCGTGCTTGCTGATCAGGCCGATCAGGGTCACCAGACCGATCTGCGTGTAGATGTTCAGGGTCGCCCAGCCCATCGTCAGCGGCAGCAGCGCTCCGCAGATCGACAGCGGCACGGTGACCAGGATGATCAGCGGGTCCACCAGGCTTTCGTACTGGGCGGCGAGCACCAGGTAGATCACCACCAACGCGGCGAGGAAGGCCCACATCAGCGCCAGTCCTTCCTGCACGTATTGCCGCGACTCCGATTGCCAGTCATGGCTGAAGCCTGGCGGCAGCTCGCTGGCCAGTTGTTCGAGGAAGGCCACCGCCTGGCCTTGGGAAACACCCGGCGCGGGAATCGCCTGCAACGTGCTGGCATTCTGCTGATCGAATTGCAGCAGGCGGTTCGGCGCCACGTCGATGTCCATGTGCACCACGCTGGACAGAGGCAGCAATTGCCCGTCATCCGCCCGCACATACTGGCGGGCCAGGGCCTGCGGGGTCAGGCGTTGGTCGTGGATGCTCTGCGGGATCACGTCGTAGGAGCGGCCATACAGGGCGAAGCGATTGATGTACTGCTCGCCCACCAGCACCGCCAGCGAATCGCCGATGGCCTGCATGCCGATGCCGAGGCTGGCGGCCTTGGCCCGGTCGACACTCAGGCTGACCAGCGGGTTGTTGTAGTCCAGGTCGCTGTCCACCACGACGAACAGGCCGCTTTCCCGCGCGCGCTGCTTGAGCCCTTCCATGGTCTGGTACAGCAGCGGGTAGTCCTGGGCGCTGCGCAGCACCATCTGCACCGGCAGGCCACCACTGGAACCCGGCAGCGAGGCCACCTGGAAGGCGAAGATACTGCTGCCTTCGACCTCGCCCACGGCCGCTTGCAGTTCGGCCTGGACCTGCGCCGCCGAACGCTGGCGTTCGCCCCAGGCACTCAGGTTGATGCCGCCGAAACTGCTGGCCGGGCCGTCGGTGCCGTTGATGATCCAGGTGTCGGTGGTTTCCGGGATGGCCTTCATCACCCGGTCCAGCCTGGCGTTGAAATGCTCGGCGTATTCCAGGCTGGCATATTGCGGTGCCTTGATCGCGGCCAGTACCGCCGCCTGGTCCTCCGGCGGTGCCAGCTCGCGCTGCGCCTGCAGGTACAGCCAGGGCAGGCTCAGGCAGACCAGGATGGCGATGCCGCCGCTGATCCAGCGCCGCGCCAGCGATTGCCCCAGCAACCGACCATACCCTCCGGCCAGGCCCCCGAAAACCTTCTCCGCCAGCCGGGCCATCGGCCCCTCCTGCTGGCCGGGCTTGAGCAGCAACGAGCTCATCACCGGCGACAAGGTCAGGGCAACTATTCCGGAGATGATCACTGCACCGGCCAACGTCAGGGCAAACTCACGAAACAGCGTGCCGGTGAGCCCGCCCATCAAACCGATGGGCGCGTACACCGCCGCCAGGGTCAGAGTCATGGCCACCACCGGCCCGGCGATCTCCCGGGCGCCCGCCAGCGCCGCAGCCACCGGCGTCTGCCCTTCTTCTATATGGCGATGGACGTTCTCCACCACCACGATGGCATCGTCCACCACCAGGCCGATGGCCAGGACCATCGCCAGCAAAGTGAGCAGGTTGAGGCTGAAGCCGAAAGACAGCATCAATGCGGCGGCGCCGAGCATCGACAGGGGAATCGCCAGCACCGGGATCGCCACGCTGCGTAGCGACCCCAGGCACAGCCAGATCACCGCGACCACGATCAGCATCGCTTCGAGCAAGGTGTGCAGCACTTCCTTGATCGATGCATCGATAAAACGTGCAGTCTCGTAGGCCAACGCCACCTTCACCCCTGGCGGCAGGGTCTGCTGGATCTGTGGCAGGAGCTTGCGGATGCCGTCGACGATCACCAGCGGGTTGCCTGAGGGCGTGGGGAACAGGCCCAGGTGCACCGCGGGCTTGCCGTCCATGGTGGCGCTGGTCTGGGTCATGGCCGCGCTCAGCTCGACGCTGCCGATGTCACGCAGGCGCACGAGGTCGCGACCGTCGTTGCGCACGATCAGGTCGCGAAAGGCCTCGACGCTGGTCAGGTCGGTGTCGACGCGGATATCCGCCAGCACGTATTGCCCGCGCACCTGGCCCGGGGTGGCCTGGTAGTTGTTGCGCCGCACCGCCTCGGCCACGTCGCTGGCGGTGACACCGCGCCCGGCCATGCGCTCGCTGTCCAGCCACAGGCGCATGGCCAGGTTCTGGCCGCCGAAGGTCTGCACCTTGACCACGCCATCGATCCCCGAGAACTGTGGCTCGACCACCCGCGACAGGTAATCGCTCAATTCGGGGATGGACAGGGTCTCGCTGGAGAACCCGACATAGGCCACCGCGGTGGAGTCCCCCGCCGACAGCTCGACCACCGGATCGTAGGCCTTTTCCGGCAGGCGATAGCGCACCTGGTTGACCTTGGCCATGGCCTGGGTCAGGGCCTGGGTCGGATCGCGGTTGAGGGTCATGCGCAGGGTGATGGTGCTGCGACCCTGCATCGACGAGGACGCCAGGTAGTCGATGCCCTCCACCGAGGACACCGCCTGGGTGATCGGCTGGGTGACGAAGCCCTGCATCAGCTCGGCAGACGCGCCGGGGTACTCGGTGGTGATGGTGATGGTCGAGCTTTCCAGCAGCGGGTACTGGCGGATCGGCAACTTGCCGAGGGCGAACAGGCCCATCAAGGTGATCAGCGCACTGACCACCAGGGCCAGCACCGGACGGCGGACGAACAGGTCGGTGAATCTCACGGCCGGCCTCCTTCATCCAGGCTGTTGCCGGCTACGGGTTCCACCGTCATGCCATCGCTGAGCTTGAGCTGGCCGGAAACCACCACCTGCTCGCCTTCGGCCAGGCCAGAGGTGATTTCCACCCGGCCCTGCCAGCGCTCGCCGGTGGTCACGCCGACCCGCGCAACCTGCAGGCCGCCCTCGACCTGCCGCGCGACGAACACGGTCTGGCCGTAGGCGGTGTAGGTGACGGCGGTTTCCGGCAGCGACAAGACACTGGCCGGCTGTTGGGCGTCCAGACGCACCCGGGCGTACATGCCGGGTTGCAGTTGGCTGTCCGGGTTGACCAGGGTGGCCTGCACCTGGACCAGGCGCGTGGAACTGATCATGGGGTCGATGGCGCTGATCCGCGCCGGGAAGCTCCGGTCCGCCAGGGCATCGATGCCCAGTTGCACGGTCTGTCCGGTACTCAGTTCGGCGACTACCTGTTCGTTCAGGGAGAAATTCACCCGCAGCCGGTTTGGTTCGACCAGGTTGGCAACCGCGTCGCCCGCATTGAGGTACTGGCCCTGATGCACCCGGCGGATCCCGAGCTTGCCGGCGAATGGCGCGACGATAGCCTTCTGCGCAATCCGCGCTTCAACCTGTTGCAACTCGCCCCTGGCCATGTCGGCGGCGGCGCTGGCGTTATCCAGTTGCTCCTGGGTGGTGACACTGGAGGCACGCAGCTTGCGCGTCCTCTCCAGCAATGATTCGGCATTGCGCAACTGTGCCCGCAGGCGCAGGCGCTCAGCCTGCTCCGGGGCATCGTTGAGCTGGACCAGCAACTGCCCGGCCTTGACCGTCTGGCCCGAGTCGAAGGCAATGCGCGTCACCCGGCCGGCGCTTTCGGCGGCCAGCCGCACCTGATCCACGGCTTCCAGCTCGCCCACCGCGAAACGCTGCCGTGGCGCCGGCATCGACGTAACCCTGGCCAACGCCACCTTGGTTGTCGGCCATGCACTGCTGGCCTGCGCCGGCGGTGTCCGCTGCGTGCCCACTACCAACACCAGCGCACCCAGCGCCAGCGCCCCTCCCCCCAACAGCAGCCTTTTGCCCATGCTCCGCCCCGCTGATCGATGATGATTCCTGCACTTGCAGGAACGACGGGGCCGGACTATAAAACCTCAACTTTACTTGAGGTCAACAGGCATGGCGGGGAAAAAAGCGGTGGACGGGATGCGACTGCTCAGCGTCGGCGAAGTGGCGCGGCGCGCCGGGGTGCCGGTGTCGACCTTGCACTTCTACGAGGCCAAGGGGCTGATCGCCAGTACCCGCAATGCCGGCAACCAACGGCGTTTTCCGGCGCTGGTGCTGCGGACCATCGCAGTGATCAAGGTGGCCCAGCGCACCGGGATTCCGTTGGAGGAGATCAAGAATGCCTTTGGCCGCTATCCGCCGAACAGCAAGCTGACGGCGGCGCAGTGGGGGGAAATGTCCACGGCCTGGCGCGAAGACCTGAATGCGCGGATACGGACGCTGGAAGCATTGCGCGACAGCCTGGATGACTGCATTGGCTGTGGCTGCCTGTCGCTGGAGGATTGTCCGTTGCGCAACCCGGAGGACAGGCTCGGGTTGGAAGGGCCGGGGCCGCGGGTGCTGGAGGCGGCTTGTCGAGGCAGTTGATTGGTGTGGTGTACTTCATGGCCTCATCGCTGGCAAGCCAGCTCCCACAGTGATCGCATGCGCCGCGAACCTGTGGGAGCTGGCTTGCCAGCGGTGAGGCACCGAAGAACACCGAAAAAACCGGACTACCGCAAACCCCAGGCGCCCCGTAGAATGCGCTCCTTTTTTTCCGGGGCATCCTTTCCATGAGCTCAATCGAACAAGGCCCGGCACAGGCCAATGAACTGGTCCTCGGCCTGGAAGACCGGCCGCGCCTGGTGATCGGCCTGCTGGCCGCGCTCCAGCATTTGCTGGCGATCATCGTGCCGATCGTGACCCCGGGCCTGCTGATCTGCCAGGCCCTGGGCGTTTCCGCCCGCGATACCAACCTGATCGTGTCGATGTCCCTGGTGATCTCCGGCATCGCGACCTTCGTCCAGTGCCGCCGCTTCGGGCCGTTCGGCGCCGGGCTGCTGATCGTCCAGGGCACCAGCTTCAACTTCGTCGGCCCGCTGATCGCCGGCGGTGCGCTGATGGTCAAGCAGGGTACACCGGTGGAAGCGGTGATGGCGGCAATCTTCGGCGTGGTCATCGCCGGATCGTTCGTGGAAATGGGCATTTCGCGCATCCTGCCCTTCGTCAAGCGCCTGATTACCCCGCTGGTGACCGGCATCGTCGTGCTGATGATCGGCCTGACCCTGATCAAGGTTGGCCTGATCAGCATGGGCGGCGGTTTCGCCGCCATGGGCAACGGCACCTTCGCCAACGGCGAGAACCTGCTGCTGTCCGGCGTGGTGCTGGCGATCATCGTGGTGCTCAACCGCATCCCGCTGGTGTGGATGCGCAGTTGCGCCATCGTCATTGCCCTCGCCGTGGGCTATGCCCTGGCCGGGTATCTGGGCCGCCTGGATTTCACCGGCATGCATGAAGCAGCGCTGTTCCAGGTGCCGGTGCCGCTGCATTTCGGGCTGGGCTTCTCCTGGTCGTTGTTCATTCCGATGCTGGTGATCTACCTGGTCACCTCGCTGGAGGCCATCGGCGATGTCACCGCCACCAGCAAGGTGTCGCGCCAGCCGGTGGAAGGCCCGCTGTGGATGCAGCGGATCAAGGGCGGGGTACTGGTCAACGGGGCCAACTCGCTGCTGGCCGGGGTATTCAACACTTTCCCCAGCTCGATCTTCGCGCAGAACAACGGGGTGATTCAGCTGACCGGCATCGCCAGCCGCCATATTGGCGTATGGATCGCTCTGATGCTGGTCGTGCTGGGCCTGTTCCCGGCGGTGGCCGGGGTGATCCAGGCCGTGCCCGAGCCGGTGCTGGGCGGCGCGGCCATGGTCATGTTCGGCGCCGTCGCCGCTTCCGGGATCAACATCCTTGCCAGCATCAGCCTGGACCGCCGGGCCCTGCTGATCATCGCTGTGTCCCTGGCCCTCGGCCTGGGTGTGGCCCAGGTGCCGGAGTTCCTCGCCCATATGCCCTCGGCCCTGCGCAACGTGCTGGAATCGGGCGTGGCCACCGGTGGCATCTGTGCCCTGGTGCTGAACTGGTTCCTGCCCGAGGCCAGGCGCGAGGCCTGATCCGGGTCGTGCATCGGACAAGCCCGCAGCCTGCTGCGGGCTTTTTGCTTTATCATGCCGGGTGTTTTTCCCACAGGGCCTGCCATGAAGTTCGTCATCGCGGTTTTTTCCCCCGGCCACGCGCCCTCCTCGCGCCGCGCCTTGCTGTTCGCCCAGGCGGCTCTTGCCGGCGGTCATGAGATCGTGCGCCTGTTCTTCTACCAGGACGGTGTGCACAGCGCCTCGGCCAACGTGGTCACGCCCCAGGATGAAAACGACGTGCCGGCGCACTGGCGCGAGTTCGTCACGGCCCACCAGCTCGACGCGGTGGTGTGCATCGCCGCCGCCCTGCGCCGCGGTGTACTGAACGACGAGGAAGCCAATCGCTATCAGCGTCCGGCTGCCAACCTGCCGGTACCGTGGGAACTGTCCGGCCTCGGCCAGTTGCATGAAGCCGCACAAAGCGCGGACCGCCTGGTCTGCTTCGGAGGCGATTGAAATGGCCAAGTCCCTGCTGATCATCAGCCGCCAGGCGCCGTGGAGCGGCCCGTCCGCGCGCGAAGCGCTGGATATCGCGCTGGCCGGCGGCGCCTTCGATCTGCCGCTGGGCATGCTGTTCCTCGATGACGGCGTGTTCCAGCTCGCGCCCAACCAGCAACCGGCGCTGCTGCAGCAGAAGAACCTCGCAGCCAATCTTCAGGCCCTGCCGATGTTCGGCGTCGAAGACCTGTTCGTTGCCGCCAGCAGCCTGGCCGAGCGCGGCCTGGACCCCGACGGCCTGGGCCTGCCGGTGCAGGTGCTGGATGACGCTGGCCTTACGGCCTTGATCGACCGTTTCGACCAGGTGGTAACCCTCTGATGAGCACCCTGCATGTCATTTCCCGCTCGCCGTTCGGCGACAACCGCCTGGCCAGCTGCCTGCGCCTGCTCGGCCCGCACGACGGCCTGCTGCTCTGTGGCGATGCGGTGTACGCGTTGAATCCCGGCAGCGTAACGGTCGCCGGGCTGACCACGCTCGGCCCGCGCCTGTATGCCCTTGCGGAAGACCTCGAGGCCCGCGCCATCACCGACACCGTCGCCACGGCCGTGGATTATCCGGCATTCGTCGAACTGTCCCTGAACTACGACAAGGTCAACAGCTGGCTATGAGCATCCTGCATGTCAACGGCCGCGATATCGCCCTCGACAAGGACGGTTACCTGGTAGAACTGGGTGACTGGTCCGAGGATGTCGCCCGGGCCCTGGCCGAGCGCGAGTCCATCGAGCTGAGTGCCGATCACTGGGAAGTGCTGGAGCTGCTGCGCCAGTTCTACCAGGAGTTCGAGCTGTCGCCGGCGACCCGGCCGCTGATCAAGTACACCGCGCTCAAGCTGGGCGCGGACAAAGGCAACAGCCTGCACCTTAACCGCCTGTTCAACGGTACTCCCGCCAAACTTGCCGCCAAGCTGGCGGGCCTGCCCAAGCCGACCAATTGCATATGACCGAGCCACGTCCCCTCGTTACCGAAACCCCGGCCGAACACCCTTTCGCCGAATTCGTCCGCATCCTCGGCAAGGGCAAGCGCGGAGCCCGCGGCCTGACCCGCGAGGAAGCCCGCGAGGCGATGGGCATGCTCCTCGACGGCAAGGTCGAAGAAACCCAGCTTGGCGCCTTCCTGATGCTGCTGCGGCACAAGGAAGAAAGCCCCGAGGAACTGGCCGGTTTCACCGAGGCCTTGCGTGCGCGCCTGGATGCCCCGGCGATCGCCGTGGACATCGACTGGCCGAGCTACGCCGGGAAGAAGCGCCACCTGCCCTGGTACCTGCTGGCGACGCGTTGCCTGGCGCGCAATGGTGTGCGCATCCTGATGCACGGCGGTGGCGCGCACACCGCCGGGCGCCTGTATACCGAGCAGGTACTGGGCCTGCTGGACATCCCCTTGTGCCGCAACTGGGGCGAAGTCAGGACGGCGCTGGACCGGCACAACCTGGCCTTCTTCCCGCTGCAGGACTGGGCGCCGCGCCTGCAACGGATGATCGACCTGCGCAACACCCTCGGCCTGCGCTCGCCGATCCACTCCCTGGCCCGGGTGCTCAATCCGCTGGGCGCCCGCTGCGGCCTGCAGAGCATCTTCCACCCCGGCTACCAGGCGGTGCACCGCGAGGCCAGCCGTTTGCTGGGCGATCGCACCATCGTGATCAAGGGCGATGGCGGCGAGATCGAGGTCAACCCGGACGCGACCAGCCATCTCTACGGCACCGCCGAGGGTGCGGACTGGGATGAGGAATGGCCGCAGATGTCGGCGCAACGGCATGTGAAGCCGGCAAGCCTGGAGCCTCCGCATCTGTTGAGCGTCTGGTCCGGCGAGTCCGCTGACAGCTATGGCGAGATGGCGGTAGTCGCGACCATGGCCCTGGCGCTGCGAGGTCTCGGACACAGCCAGGCCGACGCCTTCGCCAAGGCCCGTGAATACTGGGCGGCCCGCCTAGCCTGAGACAATCCATCGACTCTTTCGATCAAACAGGCAGGATCTTTGCGCTATTCGTTCGAACTTGAGCCCGTAGAATGGCCTCCAATTTCAAACGAATTGCCAAGGAGCCTTCACCATGGGCCTGTTGATCGACGGACGCTGGCATGACCAGTGGTACCAAAGCAGCAAGGACGGCGCTTTCGAGCGCGAAAACGCGCAGCGCCGCAATGACTTGCCAGCGGCCGAAGCCGGACGCTATCACCTGTATGTGTCGCTGGCCTGCCCCTGGGCCCACCGCACCCTGATCTATCGCAAGCTCAAGGGCCTGGAAAGCCTGATCGACGTGTCCGTGGTCAGTTGGCTGATGGGCGAGCATGGCTGGACCTTCGACAAGGGCCTGGGCTCCACCGGCGACAAGCTCGACGGCTTCGACTACCTGCACCAGCGCTACACCCGCGACGACCCGCACTACACCGGGCGCGTCACCGTACCGGTGCTTTGGGACAGGCAGGAGCAGCGCATCGTCAACAACGAGTCGTCGCAGATCATCCGCATCTTCAACAGCGCCTTCGACGGCTTGACCGGCAATCGCCTGGACCTGTACCCGGAGCCGCTGCGGGCAAAGATCGATGCCTTGAACGAGCGCATCTACCCGGCAGTGAACAACGGTGTCTACCGGGCGGGCTTCGCCACGTCGCAGAAGGCGTATGAGGAGGCGTTCGATGCGCTGTTCGCCGAACTGGATACCTTGGAGCAGCTACTGGATGGGCAGCGTTACCTGGCCGGGGAATACCTGACCGAAGCCGATATCCGCCTGTTCACCACCATCGTGCGTTTCGATGCGGTGTACTACGGGCACTTCAAGTGCAACCTGCGGCGGATTGCCGACTACCCGAACCTGAGCAACTGGCTGCGCGAACTGTACCAATGGCCGGGAGTGGCGCAGACAGTGGATATGGAGCATATCCAGCACCACTATTACGCCAGTCACAAGACCATCAACCCGAACGGCATCGTGCCCAAGGGGCCGAAGCAGGACTTTGGCCAGGCGCATGATCGGGAACGGCTGGTTGGGCGGGGGATCTGGAAGAAAACCGGGGCCTGAAAGAACATCGCTGGCAAGCCAGCTCCCACACCCTGTGGGAGCTGGCTTGCCAGCGATGAGGCCCTACTGGGCGCCTTCGAACCAGGCCAGCTTGTCGCGCAGTTGCACCACCTCACCCACGATCACCAGGGTCGGCGCATGAACCTCATGCTCCGCCACCAGTTGCGGCAGGTCGGCCAGGGTGCCGGTAAATACCCGCTGGTTCTTGGTAGTGCCTTGCTGGACCAGCGCTGCCGGGGTGTCGGCGGCGCGGCCATGGCGGATCAATTCGGAACAGATGGTCGGCAAGCCCACCAAGCCCATGTAGAACACCAGGGTCTGCGCTGGCGCCACCAGATCGTTCCACGGCAGGTTGCTGGTGCCATCCTTCAGGTGACCGGTGACGAAGCGTACCGACTGCGCGTAGTCACGGTGGGTCAGCGGGATTCCGGCATAGGCCGAGCAACCGCTTGCCGCGGTGATACCGGGCACCACCTGGAACGGTATGCCCTGCTCCGCCAGTTCCTCGATCTCTTCCCCGCCACGCCCGAAGATGAACGGATCTCCACCCTTGAGCCGCAGCACCCGCTTGCCCTGGCGAGCCAGGTCCACCAATAGCTGGTTGATCTGTTCCTGGGGTACCGAATGATCAGCGCGGCGCTTGCCGACATAAATGCGCTCGGCATCACGCCGGCACATTTCGATGATCGCGGGCGCGACAAGACGGTCATACAGCACCACGTCAGCCTGCTGCATCAGGCGCAAGGCGCGGAAGGTCAACAGATCCGGATCACCCGGACCGGCACCGACCAGATACACCTCGCCCGCCGTCTGCTCCGGCTTGCCCTCGACCTTGGCCTGCAACAGGCGCTCGGCTTCGGCGCCCTGCCCGGCCAGCTGGCGCTCGGCGATCGGGCCCTGGAACACCTCTTCCCAGAAACCCCGACGCTGGTTGACGTCGGGGTACAGCTGCTTGACCCGATCGCGGAAACGCGCGGCCAGCCCGGCCAGTTCGCCGTAGGCGGCGGGGATCCAGGTTTCCAGGCGGGCACGGATCAACCGCGCCAGCACCGGGGCATCGCCGCCGCTGGAAACCGCGACCACCAGCGGCGAACGATCGACGATGGCAGGGAAGATCACCGAGCACAGCGCGGGGGCATCCACCACGTTGACCGGCACGCAGCGCTTGCGCGCATCTGCCGAGACCTGGGCATTGAGCGCCTGGTCATCGGTGGCGGCGATGACCAGTTGGCAATCGTCCAGGTCCTGTTCCTGATAGCCACGCTCCAGAAGCTGGCCACCACTGTGCCGGGCCAACTCGGCCAGTTGCCCTTCGATCGCCGGGGCGACCACGCGCAGCCGTGCTCCGGCATCGGCCAGCAGGCGGGATTTGCGCAAGGCAATCTCGCCGCCACCCACCACCAGGACCTGACTGCCGCGCAAATTGTGGAACAGCGGCAGGAATTCCATTTAGCCGATGACCTCGATGCCGCCCATGTAGGGCTTGAGGACTTCCGGTACACGGATGGTGCCGTCGGCCTGCTGGTAGTTCTCCAGCACCGCGACCAGGGTCCGGCCTACCGCCAGGCCCGAACCGTTGAGGGTGTGGACCAGTTCCGGCTTGCCGGTTTCCGGGTTGCGCCAGCGCGCCTGCATGCGGCGGGCCTGGAAGTCGCCGCAGTTGGAGCACGAGGAGATCTCGCGGTACTTGTCCTGGCTCGGCACCCAGACTTCCAGGTCGTAGGTCTTGGTGGCACTGAAGCCCATGTCGCCGGTGCACAGGGCCAGCACGCGGTACGGCAGCTCCAGCGCCTGCAGGACGCGCTCGGCGTTGGCGGTGAGGCTTTCCAGGGCTTCCATGGATTTCGACGGCTCGACCACCTGGACCATCTCGACCTTGTCGAACTGGTGCTGGCGAATCATGCCGCGGGTATCGCGGCCCGAAGCGCCGGCTTCGCTACGGAAGCACGGGGTGTGGGCGACGAATTTGATCGGCAGGTCCTTGGCGTCGACGATCTCGTTGGCAACGATGTTGGTCAGCGACACCTCGGCGGTCGGGATCAGGTAGAAATCGGCCTCGCCTTCGCGGCTGATCTTGAACAGGTCTTCCTCGAACTTCGGCAACTGGCCGGTGCCTTGCAGCGCCGGGGCCTGGACTAGGTACGGGGTGTAGGCCTCTTCGTAACCGTGCTCGTTGATGTGCAGGTTGATCATGAACTGGGCCAGGGCGCGGTGCAGGCGGGCAATCGGCCCGCGCAACAGGGCGAAGCGCGCGCCGGAGAGCTTGGCGGCGGTTTCGAAGTCCAGCCAGCCGTTACGCTCGCCGAGAGCCACGTGGTCCTGGATCTGGAAGTCGAACTGGCGCGGGGTGCCCCAGCGACGGATTTCGACGTTGCCGTCTTCATCCTCGCCGAGCGGAACGCTGGCATCCGGCAGGTTGGGAATGGTCAGCAGGATCTGGTCCAGCTCGGACTGGATCTGGTCCAGCTCGACCTTGCCGGCGGCCAGCTCGGTGGCCATGCGCTCGACGTCGGCCATCAGCGGTGCGATGTCCTCGCCCTTGGCCTTGGCCATGCCGATCGACTTCGAGCGCGCGTTGCGCTCGGCCTGCAACTGCTCGGTACGGGTCTGCACCGTCTTGCGGCGCTCTTCCAGGGATTCGATGCGCGCGACATCCAGGCTGAAGCCACGGGAGGCCAGGCGGTCCGCCACTTCCTGAAGTTGGCCGCGTAACAGTTTGGAATCGAGCATATCGTTCTCTCGTTATGTGTGGTGTTGGTTCAGATTCGGGTCAGAGCCAGGCCGGCCCAGGTTGCGAGCAGGCCGCCCAGCACGCTGGCTGCGGCATAACCGAAAGCCAGCGGCGCCTGCCCGCTTTCGAGCAGGCGCACGGTATCCAGTGAAAAGGATGAAAACGTGGTCAGGCCGCCGAGGAAACCGACGATCAGGCCGCCACGCAGTTCGACCGGCACATACGGCCGATGCAGGAACAGCCCGTAGAGCAGGCCGATCAGCAGGCAGCCGACCAGATTGACGGCCAGCGTACCGAGATAAAAGTGGCGAGGCCAGTGGGCGGCGACCCAATTGCCGGTGGCAAAGCGCAACAGGGTACCGGCGATCCCTCCGGCGCTGACGGCGGCGACAAGGGCGATCACGGTTTTCTCCGTTGCCGGGGGCTGTTGCGGTCGAGCTCGGCCAGTTGCCGGAGCTTTTCACCGATCTTCAGTTCCAGGCCGCGGGGCACCGGCTGGTAGTACTGGCGCGGCTCGAGGTCTTCGGGGAAATAGTCTTCACCGGCGGCATAGGCGCCCGGCTCGTCGTGGGCGTAGCGATACTCCTCGCCGTAGCCCAGCTGCTTCATCAGTTTGGTCGGCGCGTTGCGCAAGTGCAGCGGGACCTCCAGCGAACCGTGTTCCGCAGCTTCGCGCAACGCAGCCTTGAAGCCCATGTACACGGCATTGCTCTTCGGCGCGCAGGCCAGGTAGGTGATGGCCTGGGCCACCGCCAGTTCACCTTCGGGGCTGCCAAGGCGCTCCTGCACGTCCCAGGCCGACAGGCACAGGCTCAGGGCGCGCGGGTCTGCATTGCCGATATCCTCGCTGGCCATGCGCACCACACGGCGAGCCAGGTACAACGGGTCGCAACCACCGTCGAGCATGCGCGCGAACCAGTACAGCGCAGCGTCGGGGTTGGAGCCGCGGATGGATTTGTGCAACGCGGAAATCTGGTCGTAGAAGGCTTCGCCACCCTTGTCGAAACGGCGGCGGGTATCGCCGAGCAGGCTTTGCAGGAGCTCGGCACCGATCTCACCGCCGTCTTCGGCCAGGTCAGAGGCGTTCTCGAGGAAGTTGAGCATGCGCCGGCCATCGCCATCGGCAGCGGCCAGGAGCATGCTGAAAGCCTCGTCGGAAAGGCTGAGGTTACGCTTGCCCAGGCCGCGCTCCTCGGTGAGGGCGCGTTGCACCAGGCGGCGCAGAGCTTCTTCGTCGAGGCTCTTGAGTACGTAGACCCGGGCTCGCGAGAGCAGTGCGTTGTTCAGTTCGAAGGACGGGTTCTCGGTAGTGGCACCGATGAAGATCAGCGTGCCGTCTTCCACATAGGGCAGGAAGGCATCCTGCTGGGATTTGTTGAAGCGGTGCACTTCGTCGACGAAGAGGATGGTCCGCCGTCCGTACTGGGCCGCCTGCTGCTTGGCGACTTCCACCGCCTGGCGGATTTCCTTGACCCCGGCCAGCACCGCCGAAACCGTCTCGAAATGCGCATCGCAGAACTGCGCCAGCAGCCGCGCCAGGGTGGTCTTGCCGACCCCGGGCGGGCCCCAGAAGATCATCGAATGCAGCGCGCCCTGTTCCAGGGCCTCGCGCAGCGGCTTGCCACGGGCCAGCAGGTGCTGCTGGCCGACGTATTCGTCCAGGCTGGCCGGGCGCATGCGCGCGGCCAGGGGCTGGGCAACCGGTTCACTGCGAAACAGGTCCATGGACGGCTAGGCGACCTCTTACTCTTTGATCACGTCCGCGCCCTTGGGCACGACGAACTCGAACTTGCTCGCCGGGATCGACTCGTTGGCCTTGACCCCGGTGAACATGATGTTGGTGCGCTGGCCAACGCTGTCGATCAACTGCATGTCGTTGATCAGGCCACCGCGGAAGGACAGGCGCAGGGAGTCGAACAGGGTGTCCTTGGTCTTGGGACGCAGAACGAAGTCCATCACCTCGCCCTGCTCTTTCGAAGTGATGTCATAGCTCTGACCGATCTTCGAGATATCGCCGGACAGCAGCAGCGCCGGGGTCTGGGTCAGGCGCTGGTCAAGCTTCTTGATGGTCGCCTGCTCCAGGTCCGGGTCCCACAGGGTGACGTTCTTGCCGTCGGACACCACCACCTGCTCCTGCGGCGCGTCGGTGTGCCAGTAGAACAGACCCGGGCGCTTGACCGCCATCTGTCCCTTGGTTTCCTGCAGTTGGGTGCCACTGGAATCCAGTGCCAGTTGAGAGAAGTTGGCGCTGATGGTCGTCGAGCGCTCGAGCAACTGGCTCAGGCGCGCCACGTCGGCGTCGGCGGCGAACACCGAGGCACTGGACAGGCTCAAAGCGGAAACCAACATCATGCGAATCAGGCGCATGGCAATCCTCGTTGCTGAATGAATGAAGCGGCGGGCGTCTTCGCCTACCGCCATTGAAGAGGGATCAGTCCCGCGCCTGCCCCGGCGCGATGACTTCGCGTGATCCATTGGTATTCATCGGGGTGACCACACCGGCCATTTCCATAGCCTCGATCATCCGTGCGGCGCGGTTGTAGCCGATCTTCAGCTTGCGCTGTACCGCGGAGATGGAGGCACGACGGCTTTCCAGGACGAACTGCACGGCTTCATCGTAGAGCGCGTCGGTCTCGGCATCTTCACCACCCTCGCCACCACCGCCGCCTTCGAAGCCGCTGCCGGCCTCCTCGACGCCATTGAGGATGTCGTCGTTGTAATCCGGTGCGCCCCGCAGTTTCCATGCCTCGACCACACGGTGAACCTCGTCGTCGGAGACGAAAGCGCCATGGACACGGATCGGCAGGCTGGTGCCGGGCGGCATGTAGAGCATGTCACCGTGACCGAGCAGTTGCTCGGCGCCACCCTGGTCGATGATGGTCCGCGAGTCGATCTTGCTCGACACCTGGAACGCCATGCGGGTCGGGATGTTGGCCTTGATCAGGCCGGTGATGACGTCCACCGACGGGCGCTGGGTGGCAAGGATCAGGTGGATACCGGCGGCCCGGGCCTTCTGGGCGATACGGGCGATGAGCTCCTCGACCTTCTTGCCGACGATCATCATCATGTCGGCGAATTCGTCCACCACCACCACGATGGTCGGCAGCGTACCCAGGGTCGGCGGCACGTCGTCCATGCTTTCGCGACGGAACATCGGGTCGTAGATCGGCTCGCCGGCTTCCTCGGCGTCCTTGATCTTGCGGTTGAAGCCTGCGAGGTTGCGCACGCCCATGGCCGCCATCAGCTTGTAGCGCCGCTCCATCTCCGCGACGCTCCAGCGCAGGGCGTTGGCGGCGTCCTTCATGTCGGTGACCACCGGGCACAACAAGTGCGGGATGCCTTCGTAGATCGACAGTTCGAGCATCTTCGGGTCGATCATGATCAGCTTGGCGTCCTGCGGGCTGGACTTGAACAGGATCGACAGGATCATGGCGTTCACGCCCACCGACTTGCCGGAACCGGTGGTACCGGCTACCAGCAGGTGCGGCATCTTGGCCAGGTCGGTAATCACCGGCTTGCCGCCGATGTCATGACCGAGGGCCAGGGTAACCGGCGACTTGGCCTCGTCGTACTGCGGCGACGACAGCACTTCGGAAAAGCGCACGATCTGCCGGTCTTCGTTGGGGATCTCGATGCCCACGGTGGTCTTGCCGGGAATCACCTCGACCACGCGCACACTGGTCACCGCCAGGGACCGTGCCAGGTCCTTGGCCAGGTTGGCGATGCGGCTGACCTTGACGCCGGCGGCCGGCTGGATTTCGTAGCGGGTGATCACCGGGCCCGGGTGGATCGAGTCCACCGAGACCTCGACGCCGAATTCCTTCAGCTTGATTTCCAGCAACTGGCCGACACCCGCCAGGGATTCGGGCGAGTAGTTGACCTTCTTCTGCTCGGCCGGGTCGAGAATCGAGATCGGCGGCAGCGTACCTTCGACGGCGCTGTCGACGAACAGCGGCACCTGCTTCTCTTTCTGCACGCGCTTGCTCGGTTCGGTGGCCTTGGCCGGCGCGGGCATGATCACCGGCGGGGTCTTTTCCTCGCGTTCGGCGACATGCCTGGCCAACGCCTGGTCACGCTCGATGATGCGCTCACGGGCCTTGGCCTGCTCGCGGCGGTCCGGCACCACCGGGGCCACGACTTCATTGACCTGCTCGTCGACCTCGCGCAATTGCGCGACCAGTTGCTTGCGCTCGTTGCGCGCGCTCCACCAGCGGCTGGCGGCGCCCTGGATCAGTTCGAAGAGGTCGAGGGTGATCTTGCCGGTGATGTCCATCACCTTGAACCACGACAGATCGGTGAATACGGTCAGGCCGAAGAGGAACAGCGCGATGAACATCAGGGTACTGCCCTGCACGTTCAGGGCGTTCTTCGCCAGGTCGCCAAGGCTCTCGCCCAGTGCGCCGCCGGCCGAGGCCGGCAGGCTCGGTGCGGAATGGAAATGGATATGTGCCAGGGCCGCGCCGGAAAGGACCAGGAACACCAGGCCGATCAGCCGCCACGAGAACAACCAGCCGCTCCACTGCCACGGCTGGTGGCGTTCGCGAAAGATCTGCCAGGTCTTGATTGCCAGCAGCAAGGGGAAGATGTAGGCGAAATAGCCGAGCACCATGAACAGGACGTCGGCGAAGAAGGCACCCGCGCGGCCGGCGGCGTTCTGCACCTGTTCGACATTGCTGGTGTGACTGAAGCCCGGGTCGGCCTGGTCGTAGCTCAGCAATGCCATCCACAGATAGAGGCACAGGGCGCCCATGGCAATCAGGGCACCTTCCTTGAGCCTGTAGTGCAACTGCTGGCGCCAGAGCGGCTGGGGGCTGGGTGTTGCTGTGTTTTTCTTCAAAACGGGTCTATTCCTGCGCGGATGCGCGTCCAACCGTGATTGACCGAGGGGCCCGGTCAACAAATCACTACTTTTAACATTACTGTCGATCCATCGCCATTGCACTCGGCGGAACGAGCCATGACAGGAGCAAATTCCAATACAACAATTTGAGCACGCATTTTCTTTTGTGACAAAGGCTTATGCGGGGTTTTTGCATGGTTGGGACAACTGCCCCGATATTAAGTTGCGCACAAGGCAGACGGCCATCATCCAAGCGCACCAGACGCGCAGGCAACGGGTTGTCCGCCGGGGCTTTTTCGAGTCATGCTGGGCGCCCTCCCCTGCCCCGACACACGCGACGGAACCCGATGCTGACCTGGCTGAACCGCAACACCCTGGATTTCCCGCCATTGGAAAAGGCCCTGCAGGAACCCAACGGCCTGCTCGCCGCCGGCGGCGACCTGCGCCCCGAGCGCCTGGTCCAGGCCTATCGCCATGGTTGTTTCCCCTGGTACCAGGACGGCCAGCCGATCCTCTGGTGGTCTCCGGATCCGCGCACGGTGATGTTCCCCGACGAGCTGCATATCTCGCGCTCGCTGCGCAAGTTCATCCGCCAAGGGCATTACCAGGTCAGCTTCGACCAGGACTTTCCCGCCGTGATTGCCGCCTGTGCCGCGCCCAGGGCCTATGCCGATGGCACCTGGATCACCGACAGCATGCAGGCGGCCTACGTGGAGCTGCATCGTCAAGGCCTTGCCCACTCCGTGGAAGTACGCCAAGACGGTGAACTGGTCGGCGGACTCTATGGTCTGGCCATGGGCCGGCTGTTCTTCGGTGAATCGATGTTCAGCCGGGCAGACAACGCTTCCAAGGTCGGTTTCGTCGCGCTGGTCGAGCACCTGCGCCAGGCCGGTTTCGTCCTGATCGACTGCCAGATGCCCACCGAGCATCTGCACAGCCTGGGTGCCCGCGCCATCTCCAGGGCAACCTTCGCCGGCTATCTGCGTCAATATCTGGACCAGCCCAATGACGCCACCTGGATCTGCACCCAGGCCGTTTGCTAGGCGAGTTTCCACAGCTGGCTTACAATTAGTAAAAATCTGCCGAGGGGTTGATCATGACTGAGCTGGCGCGGTTGAAGTTTTATGCCACTCAACCCCATGCCTGCAGTTACCTGCCTGACGAGCAGGCTACTACGCTGTTTCTCGACCCGAGCCAGCCAATGGACGCCACCGTCTACGCGGACCTGTCGGAAATGGGCTTTCGTCGCAGTGGCGACCACCTGTACCGTCCTCATTGCCAGAACTGCAATGCCTGCGTGCCGGCACGCATTCCGGCTGTGCGCTTCACGCCGAACCGGCAGCAGAAGCGTATCATCAAGCGCAATGCCGACCTGGTTGTGAGCGCTACCCGCCCCGCCTTCAACGAAGAATACTTCGACCTGTACCGGCGCTATATCGAACAGCGCCACGCCGATGGCGACATGTACCCGCCGAGCCGGGACCAGTTTTCCACCTTCCTGGTCAGGGACCTGCCGTTTTCGCGCTTTTACGAATTCCGTCTGCAGGGGCGACTGGTTGCCGTAGCGGTCACCGACCTGCTGCCAAACGGCCTGTCTGCGGTCTATACGTTCTACGAACCGGCCGAAGAGCGGCGCAGCCTCGGCCGCTACGCCATCCTCTGGCAGATCGGCGAAACCCTGCGCCTGGGCCTGGACGCCGTGTACCTTGGTTATTGGATCAAGAACTGCAAAAAAATGAACTACAAGACCCAATACCGCCCTATTGAACTGCTGATCAACCAGCGCTGGGTCACCCTGAACTGAAATCCTTGGCTTGACCTCCCTTTTTCGGGCACAATGCACGCCACTTTTTGTAGCCGGGTGCTTCTGTGGCCGGCCATAACTGAACACCGAGGGCTTTACTGCATGTCGAAAGAAGACAGCTTCGAAATGGAAGGCACTGTCGTCGACACCCTGCCCAACACCATGTTCCGCGTGGAGTTGGAAAACGGGCACGTCGTAACCGCGCACATCTCCGGAAAGATGCGCAAGAACTACATCCGTATCCTGACTGGCGACAAGGTCCGCGTCGAACTGACGCCGTACGACCTGAGCAAAGGGCGCATCACCTACCGCGCCCGCTGAAAGTCGATACGAACAAAAAAGCCCGGCATATGCCGGGCTTTTTTGTTTTTGCTGTTTTTGGGGTGAGGCTGAGGGCCCTATCGCTGGCAAGCCAGCTCCCCCAGGATTGGCGGCGCACTCGATACCTGTGGGAGCTGGCTTGCCAGCGATGAGGCCGGACCCGCCCCCACAGGATTCGAAGTCAGGCCATCTCCGCCGTGGTCTCGAAGTCGAAGACCAGTTCGCCATCGCGGATATCGACATGAACCACACCGCCATGCTCGGCCAGCTCGCCGAACAGGATCTCCTCGGCCAGTGGCCGCTTGATCTTGTCCTGGATAAGCCGGGCCATCGGCCGGGCGCCCATCTGGGCGTCGTAGCCACCGGTCGCCAGCCAGCTGCGCGCCGCGTCGGACACTTCCAGAAGAACACGCTTGTCCTCCAGTTGCGCCTGCAGTTCGGTGAGGAACTTGTCCACCACGCTCTTGATGGTATCGTGAGTAAGGCGACCGAACTGGATAATGGTATCCAGGCGGTTGCGGAACTCCGGCGTGAAGCTCTTCTTGATCACTTCCATGGCATCGGAAGAGTGATCCTGGTGGGTAAAGCCGATCGAGGCCCGCGCCGCGGTTTCCGCACCAGCGTTGGTGGTCATGATCAGGATCACGTTCCGGAAGTCCGCCTTGCGCCCGTTGTTGTCAGTCAGGGTGCCGTGGTCCATCACCTGCAACAGCAGGTTGAAGACTTCCGGATGCGCTTTCTCGATCTCGTCGAGCAGCAACACGCAATGCGGCTGCTTGGTGATCGCCTCGGTGAGCAGACCACCCTGGTCGAAACCGACGTAGCCCGGCGGCGCACCGATCAGGCGGGAGACGGTATGCCGCTCCATGTACTCGGACATGTCGAAACGCACCAGCTCGACGCCCAGCGCCTTGGCAAGCTGCCGCGCCACCTCGGTCTTGCCGACGCCGGTCGGCCCGGAGAACAGGAAGGAGCCGACCGGCTTGTCCGGCGCCTTCAAGCCGGCCCGGGACAGCTTGATTGCCGTGGCCAGCGAGTCGATGGCTGCATCCTGGCCGAACACCGTCAGCTTCAGGTCGCGCTCTAGGTTGCGCAGCAACTCCTTGTCGGAACTGGTGACATGTTTCGGCGGAATGCGCGCGATCTTGGCGACGATGTCCTCGACCTGCGGCACCTCGATGCGTTTGACCCGCGCCTCCACCGGCTGCAGACGCTGGAAGGCGCCCGCCTCGTCGATGACGTCGATGGCCTTGTCCGGCATATGCCGGTCGTTGATGTAGCGGGCTGCCAGCTCAGCAGCGGCACGCAAGGCCTCATCGCTGTATTCGATGCTGTGGTGCGACTCGAAGCGACCCTTGAGCCCGCGCAGGATACCCACGGTGTCTTCCACCGAGGGCTCGCTGACATCGACTTTCTGGAAGCGCCGCGCCAGGGCACGGTCCTTCTCGAAGATGCCACGGAACTCCTGGAAGGTGGTCGAGCCGATGCAGCGGATGTCGCCGGAGGACAGCAGCGGCTTGAGCAGGTTGGACGCATCCATCACCCCGCCGGATGCCGCACCGGCACCGATGATGGTGTGGATTTCGTCGATGAACAGGATCGCCTGGGGACGCTTGCGCAGTTCGCCGAGCAGCGCCTTGAAGCGCTTCTCGAAATCGCCGCGGTACTTGGTACCCGCCAGCAGTGCGCCCAGGTCCAGCGAATAGACGACGCTCTGGGCCAGCAGGTCCGGCACCTGGCCATCGACGATGCGCTTGGCCAGGCCCTCGGCGATGGCCGTCTTGCCGACACCGGCCTCACCTACCAGCAGCGGGTTGTTCTTGCGGCGGCGAGCAAGGATCTGCGCGACGCGCTCGACTTCGGTTTCCCGACCGACCAGCGGATCGATGCGACCCTGGCGGGCAAGCTCGTTGAGATTGCTGGCATAGGCGTCGAGCGGATTGCTCGAGGAAGAGGTTTCGCCTCCTTCCTCGTCCTGCATCTCCTGCTCGCCATCCTGGTGTTCACCATGACCTGGAACCTTGGAAATGCCGTGGGCGATGTAGTTGACCACATCGATGCGAGCCACGCTTTGCTGCTTGAGCAGGAACACCGCCTGGCTTTCCTGCTCGCTGAAAATGGCCACCAATACATTGGCGCCGGTCACTTCTCGCTTGCCGGAGCTCTGCACATGGAAGACGGCACGCTGCAGTACCCGCTGGAAGCCCAGGGTTGGCTGGGTTTCACGGTCCTCGTCATGAACGGGGATCAATGGCGTGGTGGAGTCGATGAACTCCTGCAGATCGTGTTTGAGCTTGTCGAGATTTGCCCCGCACGCACGCAAAACGGTGGCGGCGGCCTCGTTGTCCAGCAATGCCAGGAGAAGGTGCTCGACCGTCATGAACTCATGACGCTTGGAGCGCGCCTCCTTGAAGGCCAGATTGAGGGTGACTTCGAGCTCGCGGTTTAACATAGCTTCACCTCATACCCAAGTGGTCGGCGATTAACCGTCCTTCTCGATTTCACAGAGTAGCGGATGCTGGCTTTCCCTGGCGTATTGGTTGACCTGCATGGCCTTGGTTTCGGCGATGTCGCGGGTAAACAATCCGCAGACTGCCCGTCCTTCGGTATGGACGGCCAGCATGACCTTGGTCGCCAGCTCGCGGTTCAGGTTAAAGAACACTTCGAGCACTTCGACGACGAAATCCATCGGCGTGTAGTCATCGTTGAACAAAACCACCTTGTACATCGGTGGCGCCTGCAGCGCCGGCTTGGCTTCCTGTACTGCCAACCCGGAGCCATCGTCCTCATGCGATTGCGGGCGATCCTGATTGAATGTTAGTCGAATCTGGCTATGTGCATGCATGGAAAGAATTTCATCATTTCGACAGGTTAAGGTTGTGGGTTGGCCGCTGGAACCGGCGCGGATTACGGCCCGTCGCCTGACCTTGACTATCGGTAAAACGGTGTTACAACCAATAAGAACCCACCGTGGTCAATTAGATCCGCGCAGTCAACCAGGAATTTCGCAGGTTCGTATGCGGATGGAGTGGATGATACTCCAGTGATGGAGTCCTTTGCAGAGGGATATGAGGATGGCAAGCGGTAAAGTCAAGTGGTTCAACAATGCGAAGGGTTACGGCTTCATCAATGAAGACGGCAGCACCGAAGACCTCTTCGCACATTACTCGGCGATCCAGATGGATGGTTACAAGACCCTGAAAGCGGGTCAGTCGGTCATCTTCGAGGTCATCCAGGGCCCCAAGGGCAATCACGCGGTCAACATCCATGCCGCGCCCGTCACTGTGGAGGCCAGGGTCCCGACCAACTTGACAATGAACGCTTGATCCATTGCGGTATTACGAACGAAGGCCCGCCTCATTTATATGAGGCGGGCTTTTTTCTTACATGTGCTTGATCAGCGCCTCGCCGAAGCCCGACGACGAGACCAGGGTAGCCCCGTCCATCAGCCGCTCGAAGTCATAGGTCACGGTCTTGGCACGGATCGCACCATTGGTGCCCTTGATGATCAGGTCGGCCGCCTCGGTCCAGCCCAGGTGGCGCAGCATCATTTCTGCTGAAAGAATCACCGAACCCGGGTTGACCTGGTCCTTGCCGGCGTACTTCGGCGCGGTGCCGTGGGTCGCCTCGAACATGGCCACGGTGTCGGACAGGTTGGCGCCCGGGGCGATACCGATACCGCCCACTTCCGCCGCCAGGGCGTCGGACAGGTAGTCTCCGTTGAGGTTGAGGGTGGCGATGACGTCGTACTCCGCCGGGCGCAGCAGGATCTGCTGGAGCATGGCGTCGGCGATGGCGTCCTTGACGATCACTTCACGACCGGTCTTCGGGTTCTTGAATTTCATCCACGGGCCGCCATCGAGCAGTTCGGCGCCGAATTCATTCTTGGCGACCTCGTACCCCCAGTCCTTGAAGGCGCCTTCGGTGAATTTCATGATGTTGCCCTTGTGCACGATGGTCAGCGACTTGCGGTCGTTGTCCACCACATACTGCAGCGCCTTGCGCACCAGGCGCTGGGTGCCTTCCTTCGACACTGGCTTCACACCGATGCCGCAATCCTGGTCGAAACGGATCTTGGTGACGCCCATTTCCTCCTTGAGGAACTTGATGACCTTGTTGGCCTCGGGCGAACCGGCCTTCCATTCGATACCGGCGTAGATGTCCTCGGAGTTCTCGCGGAAGATCACCATATCGACGTCGCCTGGCTTTTTCACCGGGCTGGGCACGCCATCGAACCACACCACCGGGCGCAGGCACACATACAGGTCGAGCTGCTGGCGCAAGGCGACGTTGAGGGAGCGGATGCCGCCACCGACCGGCGTGGTCAGCGGGCCCTTGATGGAAACCACGTAATCCTTCACCGCATCGAGGGTTTCCTGGGGCAGCCAGGTGTCCTGGTCGTACACCTGGGTAGCCTTTTCGCCGGCATAGACCTCCATCCAGGAGATCTTGCGCTTGCCGCCGTAAGCCTTCTCGACCGCAGCGTCGACCACCTTGATCATGACCGGGGTGACATCGACGCCGATGCCGTCGCCTTCGATGAACGGGATGATCGGATTGTCTGGAACATTGAGAGAATGGTCTGCGTTGACGGTGATTTTGTCGCCGACTGCCGGAACCTCGATTTTCTGGTATCCCATGCTGCACTCCGCTTTTTCTTGGTTTGAAGTCATGCAATCCATTGAGCCTAACCCAGTTGGCGAAGAACGGAAACCTTGGCGAAAAAACCGTCACAAAGCCGAAAAAAGCTCTACATCTTTCGTCTATAAATGCTCATCCGCCATGTTCGCCTTGCTGATTAGGACCAAGGAATTGGTATACTGCGCGCCGGTGACCCAAGGGTCACTCGGGGCGAGACGTCCGCCACAGGACCCACGGCCCCGACAAGACTGAACTGTTACAGCAGTGCAGCCGTTTGACACTCGACTGATGCAACCCACCATCACAGCCTGGAATCCTCGACTTTCCGCTTATGGATGTGTCTGAGCGAAGCGCTTACCCTGCGCGCCCTACCGAGATTCCGAGCACGCTCAGCAAAACAGAGAGTTAACCCGAATATGTCCACCCGTTCGAAGATCATCTACACCTTCACCGACGAAGCGCCCGCCCTCGCCACCTTCTCCCTGCTGCCCATCGTCGAAGCCTTCACCGCTACCGCCGAAATCTCGGTAGAAACCCGGGACATCTCTCTCGCCGGCCGCATCCTCTCCGCCTTCCCAGAACAGCTCGGCGCCGACAAGCAAGTGGCCGACCACCTGGCGGAACTGGGCCAACTGGCGACCACGCCCGAAGCCAACATCATCAAGCTGCCGAACATCAGCGCCTCGGTTCCCCAACTGAAAGCCGCGATCAAGGAACTGCAAGGCAAGGGCTTCAACGTCCCCGACTATCCGGACACCGCGACCACAGACGCCGAGAAGGAAGCCCGCGCTCGCTACGACCGCATCAAGGGCAGCGCCGTGAACCCGGTCCTGCGTGAAGGCAACTCCGACCGCCGCGCCCCGCTGTCGGTCAAGAACTACGCGCGCAAGCATCCGCACAAGATGGGCGCCTGGGCCGCCGATTCGAAGTCCCACGTCGCTCACATGAGCAGCGGCGACTTCTACGGCAGCGAAAAGGCCGCCCTGATCGAAGCCGATGACAGCCTGCGCATCGAACTGCTGGGCAAGGACGGCTCCACCACCGTCCTCAAGGAAAAGACTGCCGTCAAGGCTGGCGAAATCATCGACTGCGCCGTGATGACCACCAAGGCCCTGCGCGCCTTCGTCGCTGCCGAGATCGAAGATGCCAAGGCCCAGGGCGTGCTGCTGTCGGCGCACCTGAAAGCCACCATGATGAAGGTTTCCGACCCGATCATGTTCGGCCAGATCGTCGCCGAGTACTACGCCGACGCCCTGAACAAGCACGCTGCGGTCCTCGAAGAGATCGGCTTCAACCTGAACAACGGCATCGGCGACCTGTACGCCCGCATCAAGACCCTGCCGGCCGAGCAGCAGGCGCAGATCGAAGCCGATATCCAGGCCGTCTACGCCGTCCGTCCAGCGCTGGCCATGGTCAACTCCGACAAGGGCATCACCAACCTGCACGTGCCGAGCGACGTGATCGTCGACGCCTCGATGCCGGCGATGATCCGCGATTCGGGCAAGATGTGGAACGCCCAGGGCGAGCTGCAGGACACCAAGGCGCTGATCCCGGATCGTTGCTACGCGACTATCTACCAAGCCGTCATCGAAGACTGCAAGAAACACGGTGCCTTCGATCCGACCACCATGGGCAGCGTGCCCAACGTCGGCCTGATGGCACAGAAAGCCGAAGAATACGGCTCCCACGACAAGACCTTCCAGGCCAAGGCCGACGGCACCATCCGCGTCCTGGACAGCAAGGGCAACCTGCTGCTGCAACAGGAAGTGGAAGCGGGCGACATCTTCCGCATGTGCCAGACCAAGGACGCGCCGATCCGCGACTGGGTCAAGCTGGCCGTCAACCGCGCCCGCGCCAGCGCCACCCCGGCGATCTTCTGGCTCGACCCGCAACGCGCCCACGACGGCGTGCTGATCGAGAAAGTGCAGAAGTACCTGCAGGACCACGACACCACCGGCCTGGACATCCGCGTCCTGGCACCGGTCGAGGCGATGAAGGTTTCCCTGGAGCGCATTCGCGCCGGCAAGGACACCATCTCGGTCACCGGCAACGTGCTGCGCGACTACCTGACCGATCTGTTCCCGATCATGGAGCTGGGCACCAGCGCCAAGATGCTGTCGATCGTTCCGCTGATGAACAACGGCGGCCTGTTCGAAACCGGCGCTGGCGGTTCGGCACCGAAGCACGTCCAGCAACTGGTCGAGGAAAACTTCCTGCGCTGGGACTCGCTGGGTGAATTCCTCGCCCTGGCCGCTTCCCTGGAGCACCTGGGCAACGCCTACGCCAACCCGAAAGCCAAGGTACTGGCTGCCACCCTCGACCAGGCCACCGGCCAGTTCCTGGACAGCAACAAGTCCCCAGCGCGCAAGGTCGGCGGTATCGACAACCGCGGCAGCCACTTCTACCTGACCCTGTACTGGGCCCAGGCACTGGCTGCCCAGACCGAAGACACTGCCCTGCAGGCACGCTTCGCTCCGCTGGCCAAGACCCTGACCGAGAACGAAGCGACCATCGTCGCCGAGCTCAACGCAGTTCAGGGCAAGCCAGCCGAAATCGGTGGTTACTACTTCACCGACGTCGAACTGACCAGCAAGGTGATGCGCCCAAGCCAGACCTTCAACAACGCGATTGCCGCGCTGTAAGAACGCCAGCTTGAAGCAATGAAGGAAAACCCCGGCCACGCACCGGGGTTTTTCTATATCAGCTACACGCCGAACCCTGTGGGAGCTGGCTTGCCAGCGATGACTATGGTGAATTCACTGCAGTCATCGCTGGCAAGCCAGCTCCCACAGGGTTCGGCGCCATCAAAGGACCGAACATGACCTGGCAACCCCACATCACCGTCGCCACCGTCGTCGAAGACCAGGGCCGCTTCCTCTTCGTCGAGGAGTTCAAGGCCGGCAAGCATGTCTTCAACCAGCCCGCCGGGCACCTGGAGGCCAATGAAACCCTGCTCGAAGCGGCCTTGAGGGAAACCCTCGAAGAAACCGCCTGGGACGTCGAGCTGACCGGCGTGGTCGGCATCTATCTCTACACCGCCCCCAGCAACGGCGTGACCTACCAGCGCATCTGCTTCGCCGCCAGGCCCGTCAAGCACCACGCCGAACGGGCCCTGGACAGCGATATCGTGCGCGCCGTGTGGCTGACCCGCGAAGAACTCCTGGCCGACCCGCAACGCTGGCGCAGCGAACTGGTGCCGCAATGCCTCGATGACTACCTCGCCGGGCCGTTGCACAGCCTCTCGCTGATCCGTAACTGAGCGCGCCTTTCGCCTTGCAGGGCGCAGCCTGATAGAATCGTCGTCTTTTTCCAGATACGCATCCCATACCTATGTCCGAAACAGCTCTTCCAGCTCCCGAAAAGACGCGCGTCATCGTCGGCATGTCCGGCGGCGTGGACTCTTCCGTTTCCGCCCTCCTGCTGATGGAGCAGGGCTACCAGGTGGAAGGCCTGTTCATGAAGAACTGGGAAGAGGACGACGGGACCGAATACTGCACCGCCCGCGAAGACCTGGCCGACGCCCAGGCCGTGTGCGACCGCATCGGCATCAAGCTGCATACCGCCAACTTCGCCGCCGAGTACTGGGACAACGTCTTCGAACACTTCCTCGAAGAGTACAAGGCCGGACGCACGCCGAACCCGGATATCCTCTGCAACCGGGAAATCAAGTTCAAGGCGTTCCTCGACTACGCGCTGTCCCTTGGCGCCGACCTGATAGCTACCGGCCACTACGTGCGCCGCCGCGATATCGATGGCCGCACCGAGCTGCTCAAGGGCCTGGATCCGAACAAGGACCAAAGCTACTTCCTCCATGCCGTCGGCGGCGAGCAGATCGCCCGCACCCTGTTCCCGGTGGGCGAACTGGAGAAGCCGGAAGTCCGCGCCATCGCCGAGAAACACGGCCTGGCCACGGCGAAGAAGAAGGACTCCACCGGCATCTGCTTCATCGGCGAGCGCCGTTTCAGCGACTTCCTCAAGCAATACCTGCCGGCCCAGCCCGGCGAGATCCAGACCACCACCGGCGAAGTCATCGGCCGCCATCACGGCCTGATGTACCACACCATCGGCCAGCGCCAGGGCTTGGGGATCGGCGGCTTGAAGGATGCCGGCGACGAACCGTGGTACGTGCTGGAAAAGGACCTGGCGCGCAATGTGCTGGTGGTCGGCCAGGGCAATGAACATCCATGGCTGTTCTCCCGCGCCCTGCTCGCCTCGGAAATCTTCTGGGTCAACCCGATCGACCTGTCGGCGCCGCGCCGCCTCACGGCCAAGGTGCGCTACCGCCAGAGCGACCAGGACTGCACCCTGGAGCGCACCGGAACCGGTTATCGGGCGGTATTCGACGAACCGCAGCGGGCCGTCACTCCCGGCCAGTCGGTGGTGTTCTACGACGGCGATATCTGCCTCGGCGGCGGCGTGATCGAAATCGCCGAACCGTGGAGCGCCCGCGAATGAACCAGACCCAGGAGCAACTGATCGCCCTCGGCGGCGTGTTCCAGGCCGCCGTGCTGGTGGACCGCATTGCCCGCACCGGCACCGCCAGCGAGGCCGATGTCGGCTGCATGCTTGGCAGCCTGCTGGTACGCGACCCCAAGGACACCCTGGAAGTGTTCGGTGGCGACGATCTGAACCTGCGCGACGGCTACCGCGCCCTGGCCAGCGCCCTGGAGCGTGACCCCGGCAGCCTGCAGCGCGAACCCCTGCGCTACGCCCTGTCGATGCTCGGCCTGGAGCGCCAGCTGGCCAAGCGCGGCGACATGCTGGAAACCATCGGCAACCGCCTGCCGCAGATCCAGGCCCAGGCCGACCACTTCGGCCTGGTTCACGAAAACGTCATCGCTTCCAGCGGCGCGCTGTACCAGGATACCTTGAGCACCCTGCGCCAGCGCATCCAGGTCCATGGCGACATGCGCCATCTGCAGCAGACCAACAATGCCTCGAAGATCCGCGCCCTGCTCCTGGCCGGCATCCGTGCCGCGCGCCTCTGGCGCCAGCTCGGCGGGCATCGCTGGCAACTGGTGTTCAGCCGCCGCAAGCTGTTGCGCGAGCTCTACCCAATGCTTCGCGGCTGATAAATACCTTTTGTCAGCCACCCGACCCGGGCGTGATTTTCATGTATGATATGCGCCCTCTTAAAAGCCTGACTGTCCGAGAACACCCCATGCAGCTCTCCTCGCTCACTGCGGTTTCCCCTGTAGACGGCCGCTACGCCGGCAAAACCCAGGCCCTGCGCCCCATTTTCAGCGAATACGGCCTGATCCGTTTCCGCGCCCTGGTCGAAGTCCGCTGGCTGCAGCGTCTGGCTTCCCACCCGCAGATCGCCGAAGTCCCGGCCTTCTCCGCCGAAGCCAACGCACTGCTCGATGGCCTGGCCAATGAATTCGCCCTTGAGCACGCCGAGCGCGTCAAGGAAATCGAACGCACCACCAACCACGACGTCAAGGCCATCGAATACCTGCTCAAGGAGCAGGCAGCGAAGCTGCCGGAACTGGCAAAGGTCAGCGAGTTCATCCACTTCGCCTGCACCAGCGAGGACATCAACAACCTGTCCCACGCCCTGATGCTGCGCGAAGGCCGCGATACCGTGCTGCTGCCGCTGATGCGCCAGATCGCCCAGTCGATCCGTGAGCTGGCCCACCGTTTCGCCGAAGTGCCGATGCTGTCGCGCACCCACGGCCAGCCGGCTTCGCCGACCACCCTGGGCAAGGAACTGGCCAACGTGGTCTACCGCCTGGAGCGTCAGATCGCTCAGGTTGCAGCCGTACCGCTGCTGGGCAAGATCAACGGCGCCGTGGGCAACTACAACGCCCACCTGTCGGCCTACCCGCAGATCGACTGGGAAGCCAACGCCCGCGCCTTCATCGAGGACGAGCTGGGCCTGGTGTTCAACCCCTACACCACCCAGATCGAGCCGCACGACTACATTGCCGAGCTGTTCGACGCCATCGCCCGCTTCAACACCATCCTCATCGACTTCGACCGTGACGTCTGGGGCTACATCTCGCTGGGCTACTTCAAGCAGAAGACCGTTGCCGGCGAAATCGGCTCCTCGACCATGCCGCACAAGGTCAACCCGATCGACTTCGAGAACTCCGAAGGCAACCTGGGCATCGCCAACGCCCTGTTCCAACACCTGGCCAGCAAACTGCCAGTTTCCCGCTGGCAGCGCGACCTGACCGACTCCACCGTGCTGCGCAACCTCGGTGTCGGCTTCGCCCACAGCGTGATCGCCTACGAAGCCAGCCTGAAAGGCATCGGCAAGCTGGAAATCAACACCGCGCGCATCGCCGACGACCTGGACGCCTGCTGGGAAGTCCTGGCCGAGCCGATCCAGACCGTGATGCGTCGCTACAACATCGAAAACCCCTACGAGAAGCTCAAGGAGTTGACTCGTGGCAAGGGCATCAGCCCGGAAGCCTTGCAGACTTTCATCGAAGGCCTGGACATGCCTGCCGAGGCTCGCGAAGAGCTGAAAAAGCTCACCCCTGCCAGCTACATCGGCAACGCTGCCGAGCAAGCCAAGCGCGTCTGATCCACACCCCGCGTTTTAACGCCCGGCCGAGCCGGGCGTTTTTATTCCTGAAAGAAAATTGTCTTTTTTCAATAGGTTAACCATGAATCCTGATATCCCACTGCAACTTCTCGGCGGTTTGACTGCGCGCCAGTTCATGCGCGACTACTGGCAGAAAAAACCGTTGCTGGTCCGTCAGGCCTTTACCGATTTCGAAAGCCCCATCGATGCCGACGAACTGGCCGGCCTCGCCCTGGAAGAAGAGGTCGAGTCGCGACTGGTGCTTGAACACGGCGAAACCCCGTGGGAGCTGCGCCGTGGCCCGTTCACCGAAGACACCTTCGGCACCCTGCCGGAACGCGACTGGACCCTGCTGGTGCAGTCGGTCGACCAGTTCGTCCCGGAAGTCGCCGAGCTGCTGGAGCACTTCCGCTTCCTGCCGAGCTGGCGCATCGACGACGTGATGATCAGCTTCGCCGCACCAGGCGGCAGTGTCGGCCCCCACTTCGACAACTACGACGTGTTCCTGCTCCAGGGCCACGGCAAACGCAACTGGAAAGTCGGGCAAATGTGCAATAGCGACAGCCCGCTGCTGGAACACGCCGACCTGCGCATCCTCGCCGACTTCGAGCAGAGCGACGAATGGGTACTGGAGCCGGGCGACATGCTCTACCTGCCACCGCGCCTGGCCCACTACGGCGTTGCCGAAGACAACTGCCTGACCTACTCGGTCGGCTTCCGCGCGCCAAGCGCCGCCGAGGTGCTGACCCACTTCACCGATTTCCTCGGCCAGTTCCTGACCGATGAAGAACGCTACAGCGACGCCGACGCCCAGCCGGTCAGCGACGACCCGCACCAGATCCAGCATGACGCCCTCGGTCGCCTGAAGTCCCTGCTCAACGAACACATGGGCGACGAGCGCCTGCTGCTGACCTGGTTCGGCCAGTTCATGACCGAGCCGCGCTATCCGGAACTGGTCAGCGGTGAAGAACTGAGCGAAGAAGAGCTGGTGGACAGCCTGGAACAGGGCGCGATCATCATCCGCAACCCGAGCGCACGCCTGGCCTGGTCCGAGGTGGACGATAACCTGCTGCTCTTCGCCAGCGGGCAGAGCCGCCTGCTGCCGGGCAACCTGCGCGAACTGCTGAAGCTGATCTGCTCGGCCGACGCCTTGCATATCGACAACCTGGCCGACTGGCTGGGCGACGAAGTCGGCCTGGAACTGGTTTGCCAGCTGGTCAAGCAGGGAAGCCTGGGGTTCGCCAATGAATAAGATCAAGGTCCGCCTGGCCGACTGGCACAAGGACAATGCGGACATCCGCCGCATCCGCGAGGCAGTATTCATCGCCGAGCAGAGCGTACCGCCGGAACTGGAATGGGACTCGGACGACAACCAGGCCATCCACTTCCTGGCCATGGAAGACGACTACGCCATCGGCACCGCCCGCCTGCTGCCAGACGGCCAGATCGGTCGGGTATCGGTACTCAAGGACTGGCGCGGCCTGAAAGTCGGCGATGCGTTGATGCAGGCGGCGATCGTCGAAGCGCAGAACCGCGACCTGCGCCAGCAGATGCTGACGGCACAGGTGCATGCCACGGCATTCTACGAGCGCCTGGGGTTCCGGGTGGTCAGTGAGGAATTCCTGGAAGCGGGCATTCCTCATGTCGACATGGTGCGCGACTCGAAACCGTTGTGACCCCAATCGCTGGCAAGCCAGCCCCCACAGGGATCGTGTACACCGCACCCTGTGGGAGCCGGCGTTGCCAGCGATGAGGCCCGCAAATCCACAGCAAATCCTCCCGACCGCAAACAATCTTTGCCATCATGTCCACTCCACCCGCGGAGATCATGGACATGCCGCTACGCCCCCTGCTCGCCTCCCTGCTTCTGGCCTTCAGCCTCAACGCTGTCGCTGCCACCGAAGTCCTGCCCCTGAACCACCGCACCAGCGCGGAAATCCTGCCCACGGCCCAGGCCTTCATCGGCAGGGACGGCACGGTCAGCGCCTTCGAGAACAAACTCATCGTCAAGGCCGAACCCGGCAAGATCGACGAACTTCGCACCCTTCTGCGCGATCTGGACACAGCTCCGAAACGCCTGCTGATCAGCGTCGACAACGACGACAGCCATTTTCAGGACAGCCGTGGCGATGCCCGGATAATCCACTACGGCACCGCCAATCGCGACGGTGGCCTGCAGCAGGTCCAGGCCAGCGAAGGCACTCCCGCACTGATCCAGATAGGCCAGAGCATCCCCATCACCAACACCCAGACCGATAGCTACGGCCGCCTGCAAAGCCAGACCGAGTACCGCAACGTCACCCAGGGCTTCTACGTCACCGCCAGCGTCTCGGGTGAAACCGTTCACCTGGCCATCAGCACCAACAATGACCGGATGAGCCAGGAACGTCCCGATGTAGTGAAAGTACAAAGCACCGACACGAAAGTCACCGGCAGGCTGGGTGAGTGGCTTACCCTGGCAGGATTCAATCAGCAGAGTCAGGCCAACCGCTCTGCTTCGGACATCTCCTACTCCACCCAACGCGGTGAAAACATGACTTTGCGGGTAAAAGTCGATGTTCTGGACTGAACCCAGAGAAATCAAGGCCTCGACCAAAGGCCTTGAAACTGACTAAGGAGTCGCATTAGACCAAAGATGTAGTGGAGTGAAAAAACCACTACAAAACATTTGACGCCCTCGGATCGCAGAGGCATGATGGCCCCGCTCCCGCTAATCAGGGGCCCTGGCAAGGGCCTTCGGGTCGCGCTTCGATCTACCCCCGAGGCCGATTCGTGTCTGTACAGCCCACAAGGCGCGTTGGACGTGATCACGACTGGAACGAGGTTGTCCCGAGGGACGGAAGCGCATCAAACGGTACATGGCACACCCTGATCGAAGCAGCACGGCAACCACGAGCCAACCTGCCCGACGGACGCCCGCACCTGCTCACTTCCCCTCCGAGCCCCATCGTTCACCGTCGCGATTTCGCCCGACCGGACTGATTCAACGCCAGCGCCCCTGAGCTGCGAGCATTCGGTGCTGCCCCTGTACGACACAGCGCAGCCGACAGAGCGAACACTTTTCACCAAGACCTATGCGACGAGGTTTATTTCCATGGCACTGACACGCGAACAGCAAATTGCAGCCCTCGAAAAAGACTGGGCCGAGAACCCGCGCTGGAAAGGCGTGACCCGTACCTACACCGCTGCCGATGTCGTCCGTCTGCGTGGTTCGATCCAGCCAGAGCACACCCTGGCTCGCCTGGGTGCGGAAAAACTGTGGAACCTGGTGACCAAGGGCGCACACCCGTCCTTCCGCCCTGAGAAAGATTTCGTCAACTGCATGGGCGCCCTGACCGGCGGCCAGGCAGTACAGCAGGTCAAGGCCGGCATCCAGGCCATCTACCTGTCCGGCTGGCAAGTGGCTGCCGACAACAACTCGGCCGAATCCATGTACCCCGACCAGTCGCTGTACCCGGTGGATTCGGTTCCGACAGTGGTCAAGCGCATCAACAACTCGTTCCGTCGCGCCGACCAGATCCAGTGGAAAGCCGGCAAGAACCCGGGCGACGAAGGCTACATCGACTACTTCGCGCCAATCGTGGCTGACGCCGAAGCCGGTTTCGGTGGCGTACTGAACGCCTACGAGCTGATGAAGAACATGATCGAGGCAGGCGCCGCTGGCGTTCACTTCGAAGACCAGCTGGCTTCGGTGAAGAAGTGCGGCCACATGGGCGGCAAGGTACTGGTTCCGACCCAGGAAGCCGTACAGAAGCTGACCGCAGCCCGCCTGGCAGCCGACGTTGCCGGCGTACCGACCATCATCCTGGCCCGTACCGACGCCAACGCCGCTGACCTGCTGACCAGCGACTGCGACCCGTACGACCAGCCATTCGTGGTCGGCGACCGTACTCCGGAAGGCTTCTACAAAGTCCGCGCCGGCCTGGACCAGGCGATCGCCCGTGGCCTGGCCTACGCTCCATACGCCGACCTGATCTGGTGCGAAACCGCCAAGCCGGACCTGGACGAGGCCCGTCGCTTCGCCGAAGCGATCAAGAAGGAATACCCGGACCAGATCCTGTCCTACAACTGCTCGCCTTCCTTCAACTGGAAGAAGAACCTGGACGACGCGACCATCGCC
Source organism: Pseudomonas sp. GD04058 (assembly GCF_029836855.1). NCBI lineage: Bacteria > Pseudomonadati > Pseudomonadota > Gammaproteobacteria > Pseudomonadales > Pseudomonadaceae > Pseudomonas > Pseudomonas sp. GD04058. The sequence continues at coordinate 92,251 of NZ_JAOECN010000004.1, read as the reverse complement.
AAGTTCCAGCGCGAACTGTCGGCCATGGGCTACAAGCACCAGTTCATTACCCTGGCTGGTATCCACAACATGTGGCACGGCATGTTCAACCTGGCGCACGACTACGCCCGCAACGACATGACTGCCTACGTCAAGCTGCAGGAGCAAGAGTTCGCTGACGCTTCGAAGGGCTACACCTTCGTCGCCCACCAGCAGGAAGTCGGCACCGGCTACTTCGACGACATGACCACCGTGATCCAGGGTGGCAAATCCTCGGTAACCGCCCTCACCGGCTCCACCGAAGAAGAGCAGTTCCACTGATCTGACCGATCGGTGACTTTCGGGTAACACCTGCGGCCCGGGACCTGTGATGGGGTTCCGGGCCGCGGCTTTTTGCCTCACTCCTATGCAAAATTCACGGCTATGCTTGCCCGCACAGCACCGGACAAGGAGAGGCCATGACCCGCCCCGCAGCGCTTTGCACCTTTGCCGTAGCCGCCTGCGCGCTCTATATATATGCAGTGAACAGCGGCGCCACCTGGCTGGCCTTCGCGAGCAAGCCGGTGCCCGTGCTGGCCATGACCCTCTGGCTTTTCGACGCACCCGCCGGAACCTATCGGCGCTGGATCCTGATCGGCCTGGGTTTTTCGATCCTGGGCGACCTGGCCCTGGCCTGGCCAGCCGACCTGTTCGTCGTCGGTCTCGCCGCCTTCTTTTGTGCGCACCTGGCGTACCTGCGCGCCTACCTGGATGACCAGCGCAAAACCGCCCCGTGGGCGCTATTGATCGCTGGCACCTGCGGCATCGGGCTATTCACCCTGCTGGCCTGGCACGACCTGGGTGACCTGTTGGTGCCGGTGGCGGCCTATGCCCTGGTCATCAGCGCAATGCTCTGGCGCGCCCTTGCCTGCGCAGGCTTCGCAGCCATTGGCGCCATCAGCTTCGTACTGTCGGACAGCCTGATCGGCATCGACCGTTTCGTCAGGCAGTTCGGCGCAGCGCCCACGCTGATCATCCTGTTCTACTGGCTCGGGCAATGGGCGATCAGCGCTTCGGCGCAGCGCCAGCAATCCACCACACCCTTGACCCATGACCGGACGCCATCGACAAAAAGCGTCTAGAACGCAGATTGCCGATAACTTTCAGGAAGAACGCCGATGAACTTCTTGGTTGACTTGAACAGTAGGAATAACAGCAGATCAACAAATGATATCAATTATCATTTCGAAACTTGCGATTCTTTACAGCCTGCAAGAAACATAATTAACGAAAGCGCGGCGAATCCCCGAAATACAAGGGCTACAGGGAGTTACGAGGGTTTTTTGTTCTTAATCCTACGAATAAATTTGCCGTAGAAATTTTACTTGCACCGGCTTTACCCATAAAATCAGCGCGATAGATCCAGCTGCGACATATCGTCACTGCTCCAACTCTTTTACGCTCAGAGACCACCGTGCTCTGTTAAGGATTCTCAGCATGCCCGATTCGACCGGACTGATCGCCCACAACTGGGGTTTCGCCATTTTCCTGTTGGGTGTCGTCGGCCTCTGCGCCTTCATGCTCGGCCTGTCCAGCCTGCTCGGTAGCAAGGCCTGGGGTCGCAGCAAGAACGAGCCGTTCGAATCCGGCATGCTGCCTACCGGCGGCGCCCGCCTGCGCCTGTCGGCCAAATTCTATCTGGTCGCGATGCTGTTCGTGATCTTCGATATCGAAGCCCTCTTTCTCTTTGCATGGTCTGTGTCCGTCCGCGAAAGCGGCTGGACCGGATTCGTCGAAGCTCTCGTTTTCATAGCAATTCTGTTGGCAGGTCTTGTCTACCTTTGGCGGGTCGGGGCGCTCGATTGGGCTCCCGTGGGTCGCCGCAAGCGGCAAGCGAAGCTGAAACAATGAGGCTTTGGCAATGCAATACAATCTCACCAGAATCGATCCGGACGCGCCCAACGAGCAGTACCCAATCGGAGATCGGGAAACCGTCTCCGATTCGCTGCTAGAGGACCAGGTCCACAAGAACATCTTCATGGGCAAGCTCGAGGATGTGCTCAGTGGTGCGGTCAACTGGGGTCGCAAGAACTCCCTCTGGCCCTACAACTTCGGCCTATCCTGCTGCTACGTGGAGATGACCACGGCGTTCACCGCGCCGCACGACATCGCCCGTTTCGGCGCCGAAGTGATCCGGGCATCTCCGCGTCAGGCCGACTTCATGGTCATCGCCGGCACCTGCTTCATCAAGATGGCGCCGATCATCCAGCGCCTGTATGAGCAGATGCTGGAACCGAAGTGGGTCATTTCCATGGGTTCGTGTGCCAACTCCGGTGGCATGTACGACATCTACTCGGTCGTCCAGGGGGTCGACAAGTTCCTCCCCGTGGATGTCTACGTACCTGGCTGCCCGCCTCGCCCTGAAGCATTCCTGCAAGGCCTGATGCTTCTGCAGGAGTCGATTGGCCAGGAGCGACGCCCTCTTTCCTGGGTCGTTGGCGATCAAGGCGTGTACCGCGCCGAGATGCCGGCCCAGAAAGATCTGCGTCGTGAACAGCGCATGCAGGTGACCAACCTGCGCAGCCCCGACGAAGTCTGATCCAGCGACCTGCCGCCCGTTCCCCGGAACCGGCGGCCTGGCTTCATTCTCTACGTTGACCGAAAGCGACCGAGACCATGACAGCGGACACCGCTATTTACATTCCGCCTTACAAGGCTGACGACCAGGATGTGGTCGTCGAACTGCACAACCGTTTTGGCGCCGAGGCGTTCACCGCCCAGGACACCCGCACCGGCATGCCGGTACTGTGGGTCGACCGCGCCCGCCTGATCGAAATCCTGACGTTCCTGCGCAACGTCGCCAAGCCGTACAGCATGCTGTACGACCTGCACGGCGTCGACGAGCGCCTGCGCACCCAGCGCCGCGGCCTGCCGGGCGCCGACTTCACCGTGTTCTACCACCTGCTCTCGGTGGAACGTAACAGCGACGTGATGATCAAGGTTTCCTTGAGCGAAACCGACCTGAGCGTACCGACCGTCACCGGCATCTGGCCCAACGCCAACTGGTACGAACGCGAAGTCTGGGACATGTTCGGCATCGACTTCCCGGGCCACCCGCACCTGACCCGGATCATGATGCCGCCGACCTGGGAAGGTCACCCGCTGCGCAAGGACTTCCCTGCCCGCGCCACCGAATTCGATCCGTTCACCCTGAACCTCGCCAAGCAGCAACTGGAAGAAGAAGCCGCGCGCTTCAATCCGGAAGCCTGGGGCATGAAGCGCCAGGGTGCAAACGAGGACTATATGTTCCTCAACCTTGGCCCGAACCACCCTTCGGCCCACGGTGCCTTCCGTATCGTCCTGCAACTGGACGGCGAAGAGATCGTCGACTGCGTCCCGGACATCGGCTACCACCATCGTGGCGCCGAGAAGATGGCCGAACGCCAGTCCTGGCACAGCTTCATCCCGTACACCGACCGTATCGACTACCTCGGCGGGGTGATGAACAACCTGCCGTACGTCCTCGCCGTCGAGAAGCTGGCCGGGATCAAGGTGCCGCAGAAGGTCGATACCATCCGCGTCATGCTTGCCGAGTTCTTCCGCATCACCAGCCACCTGCTGTTCCTGGGGACCTACATCCAGGACGTCGGCGCCATGACCCCGGTGTTCTTCACCTTCACCGACCGTCAGCGCGCCTACACCGTGATCGAAGCCATCACCGGCTTCCGCCTGCACCCGGCCTGGTACCGCATCGGTGGCGTCGCCCACGACCTGCCGCGCGGCTGGGACAAACTGGTCAAGGACTTCGTCGAATGGCTGCCCAAGCGCCTGGACGAGTACGAAAAGGCCGCGCTGAAGAACAGCATCCTGAAGGGCCGCACCATCGGCGTCGCCCAGTACAACACCAAGGAAGCACTGGCCTGGGGCGTTACCGGTGCCGGCCTGCGGGCCACCGGCCTGGACTTCGACCTGCGCAAGGCGCGTCCTTACTCCGGCTATGAGAACTTCGAGTTCGAAGTGCCGCTGGCCCACAACGGCGATGCCTATGATCGCTGCATGGTCCGTGTCGAGGAGATGCGCCAGAGTATCCGCATCATCGACCAGTGCCTGCGCAACATGCCGGAAGGCCCGTACAAGGCGGACCATCCGCTGACCACGCCGCCACCGAAAGAGCGCACCCTGCAGCACATCGAAACCCTGATCACCCACTTCCTGCAGGTTTCGTGGGGCCCGGTCATGCCGGCCAACGAATCCTTCCAGATGATCGAGGCGACCAAGGGCATCAACAGTTACTACCTGACGAGCGACGGCGGCACCATGAGCTACCGCACCCGGATTCGCACGCCGAGCTACCCGCACCTGCAGCAGATCCCGTCGGTGATCCGCGGCAGCATGGTCGCGGACCTCATCGCGTACCTGGGCAGTATCGACTTCGTTATGGCTGACGTGGACCGCTAAGCATGAACAGCACGCTTATCCAGACTGACCGTTTCGCCCTGAGCGAAACCGAGCGCTCGGCCATCGAGCACGAGATGCATCACTACGAGGACCCGCGCGCGGCGTCCATCGAAGCCCTGAAGATCGTCCAGAAGCAACGCGGCTGGGTGCCGGACGGTGCCATCCATGCGATCGGCGAGATCCTCGGCATTCCCGCCAGCGACGTCGAAGGCGTGGCCACCTTCTACAGCCAGATCTTCCGCCAGCCTGTCGGCCGCCACATCATCCGCGTGTGCGACAGCATGGTCTGCTACATCGGCGGCCACGAGTCCGTGGTCGGCCAGATCCAGAGCGAGCTCGGCATCGGCCTGGGCCAGACCACCGCCGACGGCCGCTTCACCCTGCTTCCGGTGTGCTGCCTGGGCAACTGCGACAAGGCCCCGGCGCTGATGATCGACGACGACACCTTCGGCGACGTGCAGCCAGCCGGTGTCGCCAAATTGCTGGAGGGTTACGTATGACCATCACTTCCTTCGGCCCGGCCAACCGCATCGCGCGCAGTGCCGAGACCCATCCGCTGACCTGGCGCCTGCGCGACGACGGCGAGCCGGTGTGGCTCGACGAGTACCAGGCCAAGAACGGCTACGCCGCCGCCCGTACCGCACTGGCGCAGATGTCCCAGGATGATATCGTCCAGACGGTCAAGGATTCCGGCCTCAAGGGCCGCGGCGGCGCAGGCTTCCCCACCGGTGTGAAGTGGGGCCTGATGCCGAAAGACGAATCCATGAACATCCGCTACCTGCTGTGCAACGCGGACGAAATGGAGCCCAACACCTGGAAGGACCGCATGCTGATGGAGCAACAGCCCCATCTGCTGGTCGAGGGCATGCTGATCAGCGCCCGTGCCCTCAAGGCCTACCGCGGCTACATCTTCCTGCGTGGCGAATACACCACCGCCGCGCGCAACCTCAACCGCGCCATCGACGAAGCCAAGGCCGCAGGCCTGCTGGGCAAGAACATCCTCGGCAGCGGCTTCGATTTCGAACTGTTCGTGCACACCGGTGCCGGCCGCTACATCTGCGGTGAAGAAACCGCGCTGATCAACTCGCTGGAAGGCCGCCGCGCCAACCCGCGCTCCAAGCCGCCCTTCCCTGCCGCCGTGGGCGTGTGGGGCAAGCCGACCTGCGTCAACAACGTCGAGACCCTGTGCAACGTCCCGGCCATCGTCGGCAACGGCGTCGACTGGTACAAGTCGCTGGCCCGCGAGGGCAGCGAAGACCACGGCACCAAGCTGATGGGCTTCTCCGGCAAGGTGAAGAACCCTGGCCTGTGGGAACTGCCATTCGGCGTCACCGCCCGCGAGCTGTTCGAAGACTACGCCGGTGGCATGCGCGACGGTTACACGCTCAAGTGCTGGCAGCCAGGCGGAGCCGGTACCGGCTTCCTGCTTCCCGAGCACCTGGATGCACAAATGTATGCCGGCGGCATCGCCAAGGTGGGCACCCGGATGGGTACCGGCCTGGCCATGGCGGTGGACGACAGCATCAGCATGGTCTCCCTGCTGCGCAACATGGAAGAGTTCTTCGCGCGCGAGTCCTGCGGCTGGTGCACCCCGTGCCGCGACGGCCTGCCATGGAGCGTGAAGATGCTGCGTGCCCTGGAAAAAGGCCAGGGCAAGCGCGAGGACATCGACACCCTGCTGCAACTGGTGAACTTCCTCGGCCCTGGCCGGACCTTCTGTGCTCACGCACCAGGTGCCGTCGAGCCGCTGGGCAGTGCCATCAAATATTTCCGCTCCGAGTTCGAGGCCGGTGTCGCCGCCAATCCTGGTAGTGAAACCCTGCGCCCGAACCTGGCGCAGCCGATTGTGGTCGGCGCATAACAAGATGAAAAAGCGGATGGTCCGTGCCATCCGCCAGCCACGCAGGCTCGCCCGATCGATTCGCGCGGGCCGCGGGTACACCGATTTCCATTAGCCACACCCGCTCACGCGGGCCAACGAAGAACTTTGAACCATGGCCACTATCCACGTAGACGGCAAAGCGCTCGAAGTCAATGGTGCGGACAACCTGTTACAGGCTTGTCTGTCGCTCGGCCTCGACATCCCCTATTTCTGCTGGCACCCGGCGCTCGGTAGCGTCGGCGCCTGTCGCCAGTGCGCGGTCAAGCAGTACACCGACGAGAACGACACCCGTGGTCGCATCGTCATGTCCTGCATGACCCCCGCCTCCGACGGCACCTGGATTTCCATCGACGACGAAGAGTCCAAGGCGTTCCGCGCCAGCGTCGTCGAATGGCTGATGACCAACCACCCGCACGACTGCCCGGTCTGCGAGGAAGGCGGTCACTGCCACCTGCAGGACATGACGGTAATGACCGGCCACAACGAGCGCCGCTACCGTTTCACCAAGCGTACCCACCAGAACCAGGACCTCGGCCCGTTCATCGCCCACGAGATGAACCGCTGCATCGCCTGCTATCGCTGCGTGCGCTACTACAAGGACTACGCCGGCGGTACCGACCTGGGCGTCTACGGTGCCCACGACAACGTCTATTTCGGACGCGTCGAGGACGGCGTGCTGGAGAGCGAGTTCTCCGGCAACCTGACCGAGGTCTGCCCGACCGGTGTATTCACCGACAAGACCCACTCCGAGCGCTACAACCGCAAGTGGGACATGCAGTTTGCCCCGAGCATCTGCCACGGCTGCTCCAGCGGCTGCAACATCAGCCCCGGCGAACGCTACGGTGAACTGCGCCGGATCGAAAACCGCTTCAACGGCTCGGTGAACCAGTACTTCCTCTGCGACCGCGGCCGCTTCGGCTACGGCTACGTCAACCGTACCGACCGCCCACGCCAGCCGCTGCTGGCCGACGGCACCAAGCTCAGCGTGGACGCCGCCCTGGACAAGGCCGCCGAACTGCTGCGCGGCCGCAACATCGTCGGTATCGGCTCGCCCCGCGCCAGCCTGGAAAGCAACTATGGCCTGCGCGAGCTGGTCGGTGCCGAGCATTTCTACTGCGGCATGGAAGCGTCCGAACTGGAGCGCGTGCGCCTGGTCCTGCAGGTGCTGAACGACAGCCCGCTGCCAGTCCCGACCCTGCGCGACATCGAGGACCACGACGCCGTGTTCGTCCTCGGCGAAGACCTGACCCAGACCGCTGCCCGCGTCGCCCTGGCCGTGCGCCAGGCCACCAAGGGCAAGGCCGAGGCCATGGCCGAAGCGATGAAAGTCCAGCCATGGCTCGATGCCGCGGTGAAGAACATCGGCCAGCACGCCCTGTACCCGCTGTTCATCGCCAGCCTGGCTGAAACCAAGCTCGATGACGTTGCCGAAGAATGCGTGCATGCCGCGCCGGACGACCTGGCCCGCCTCGGTTTCGCCGTGGCCCACGCCATCGACCCGAGCGCCCCGGCGGTCGAAGGCCTGGACAGCGAAGCAGCCGAACTGGCCAAGCGCATCGCCGATGCCCTGGTGGCCGCCAAGCGTCCGCTGGTCGTCTCCGGTGGATCGCTCGGTTCCAAGGCGCTGATCGAAGCCGCCGCCAACATCGCCAAGGCCCTCAAGCTGCGTGACAAGGCCGGCTCGCTGAGCCTGGTGGTTCCAGAAGCCAACAGCATCGGCATGGCCATGTTCGGTGGCGACTCGGTGGATGCCGCGCTGGACGCGGTGATCGCCGGCAAGGCCGATGCCATCGTCGTGCTGGAAAACGACCTGTACAGCCGCGTCCCGGCCGCCAAGGTCGATGCCGCCTTCGCCGCGGCCAAGGTGATCATCGTTGCCGACCACTCCAAGACCGCGACCAGCGACCGTGCCCACCTGGTGCTGCCAGCCGCCACCTTCGCCGAAGGCGACGGCACCCTGGTCAGCCAGGAAGGCCGCGCCCAGCGCTTCTTCCAGGTGTTCGATCCAACCTACCTGGACAGCAGCATCCTGGTTCATGAAGGCTGGCGCTGGATGCACGCCCTGCGCGCAACGCTGTTGAACAAGCCGGTGGACTGGACCCAACTGGACCACGTCACCAGCGCCTGTGCCAGCGTTACCCCGCAACTGGCCGGCATCGTCAACGCCGCACCGTCCGCCGCGTTCCGCATCAAGGGCCTGAAGCTGGCCCGCGAACCGCTGCGCTACTCCGGTCGTACCGCCATGCGCGCCAATATCAGCGTGCACGAACCGCGTACCCCGCAGGACCAGGACACCGCCTTCGCCTTCTCCATGGAAGGCTACTCGGGCTCCGCCGAACCGCGCTCGCAAGTGCCGTTCGCCTGGTCGCCGGGCTGGAACTCGCCGCAAGCCTGGAACAAGTTCCAGGACGAGGTCGGTGGTCACCTGCGCGCAGGCGACCCGGGCACCCGCCTGATCGAGTCCCAGGGCGATCGCCTGCAGTGGTTCGCCAGCGTACCGGGCGCCTTCGCCCCGGCCCGCGGTACCTGGCAGGTGGTGCCGTTCTACCACCTGTTCGGCAGCGAGGAGACCTCCTCCCGCGCGGCGCCGGTGCAAGAGCGCATTCCGCAGCCTTACGTTGCGCTGGCCAAGTCGGAAGCCGACCGCCTGGGTGTCAACGACGGCGCCCTGCTCAGCCTGAACGTAGCCGGGCAGACCCTGCGCCTGCCGCTGCGCATCAATGAAGAACTGGGCGCTGGCCTGGTCGCCTTGCCGAAAGGCCTGGCCGGCATTCCGCCAGCCATCTTCGGTGTATCCGTCGAAGGCCTGCAGGAGGCAGCACAATGACCTGGTTCACCCCCGAAGTGATCGATGTGATCATCGCCGTCGTCAAGGCCGTCGTGGTCCTGCTGGCGGTGGTGGTCTGCGGCGCGCTGCTCAGCTTCATCGAGCGGCGCCTGCTGGGCTGGTGGCAAGACCGTTACGGTCCGAACCGCGTCGGCCCGTTCGGCATGTTCCAGATCGCTGCCGACATGCTGAAGATGTTCTTCAAGGAAGACTGGAACCCGCCTTTCGTCGACCGCATGATCTTCACCCTGGCACCGGTGGTGGCGATGAGCGCCCTGCTGATCGCCTTCGTGATCATCCCGATCACCCCGACCTGGGGTGTCGCGGACCTGAACATCGGCCTGCTGTTCTTCTTCGCCATGGCCGGTCTGTCGGTCTACGCCGTGCTCTTCGCCGGCTGGTCGTCGAACAACAAGTACGCCCTGCTCGGCAGCCTGCGCGCCTCGGCCCAGACCGTGTCCTATGAAGTGTTCATGGGCCTGGCGCTGATGGGCGTGGTGGTCCAGGTCGGCTCCTTCAACATGCGCGACATCGTCGAGTACCAGGCGCAGAACCTGTGGTTCATCATTCCGCAGTTCTTCGGCTTCTGTACCTTCTTCATCGCCGGCGTGGCCGTGACCCACCGTCACCCCTTCGACCAGCCGGAAGCGGAACAGGAACTGGCCGACGGCTACCACATCGAGTATGCCGGCATGAAGTGGGGCATGTTCTTCGTCGGCGAGTACATCGGCATCATCCTGGTGTCGGCGCTGCTGGTGACCCTGTTCTTCGGCGGCTGGCACGGCCCGTTCGATCTGCTGCCGCAGGTCCCGTTCCTGTGGTTCGCCCTGAAGACCGGTTTCTTCATCATGCTGTTCATCCTGCTGCGCGCCTCGATCCCGCGCCCGCGCTATGACCAGGTGATGGACTTCAGCTGGAAGTTCTGCCTGCCGCTGACCCTGCTCAATTTGCTGGTGACCGCTGCGATCGTGTTGCTCAACACGCCAGCTGTTGCGGCCCAGTGAGGATCTGACCCATGTTCAAATATATTGGCGACATCGTGAAGGGCACCGGCACCCAGCTGCGCAGCCTGGTGATGGTGTTCTCCCACGGGTTCCGCAAGCGCGACACCCTGCAATACCCGGAAGAGCCGGTCTACCTGCCGCCCCGCTACCGTGGCCGCATCGTCCTGACCCGCGACCCCGATGGCGAAGAGCGCTGCGTAGCGTGCAACCTGTGTGCCGTGGCCTGCCCGGTGGGTTGCATCTCGCTGCAGAAAGCCGAAACGGAAGACGGACGCTGGTATCCGGAGTTCTTCCGCATCAACTTCTCGCGCTGCATTTTCTGCGGCCTCTGCGAGGAAGCCTGCCCGACCACCGCGATCCAGCTCACTCCGGATTTCGAAATGGCCGAGTTCAAACGTCAGGACCTGGTGTACGAGAAAGAAGATCTGCTGATCTCCGGCCCCGGCAAGAATCCCGACTACAACTTCTACCGTGTTGCAGGTATGGCCGTTGCCGGCAAGCCGAAGGGCGCCGCGCAGAACGAAGCCGAGCCGATCAACGTGAAGAGCTTGCTCCCTTAAGGAAGAAAGATGGAATTCGCTTTCTATTTCGCATCCGGCGTTGCCGTGGTGTCCACCCTGCGGGTGATCACCAATACCAACCCCGTGCACGCCCTGCTCTACCTGATCATTTCCCTGATCGCCGTGGCGATGACCTTCTTCGCGCTCGGCGCACCGTTCGCCGGCGCCCTGGAAGTGATCGCCTACGCCGGCGCCATCATGGTGCTGTTCGTCTTCGTGGTGATGATGCTCAACCTGGGCCCGGCGTCGGTCGCCCAGGAGCGCGGCTGGCTGACCCCCGGCATCTGGCTCGGCCCTGTCGTGCTGGCCGGCCTGTTGCTGGCCGAACTGCTCTATGTGCTGTTCAGCACCGAGAGCGGCGCTGCCATCGGCCACACCACCGTCGACGCCAAGGCGGTCGGCGTCAGCCTGTTTGGTCCTTACCTGCTGGTGGTGGAACTGGCCTCCATGCTGCTGCTCGCAGCGGCTGTCACGGCCTTCCACGTCGGCCGCAACGAGGCGAAGGAGTAATCACATGCCTGCAATCCCGTTAGAACACGGCCTGGCCGTCGCCGGCATCCTGTTCAGCCTCGGTCTGGTCGGCCTGATGGTCCGCCGCAACATTCTCTTCGTGCTCATGAGTCTGGAAATCATGATGAACGCCTCGGCACTGGCGTTCATCGTCGCGGGCGCCCGCTGGGCCCAGCCGGATGGACAGGTGATGTTCATCCTGGTGATCAGCCTGGCAGCGGCCGAGGCCAGTATCGGCCTGGCGATCCTGCTGCAGCTGTATCGCCGCTTCCACACTCTCGATATCGATGCAGCCAGTGAGATGCGCGGATGAACCTTCTCTTCCTGACTTTCGTATTCCCCCTGATCGGCTTCCTGCTGCTGTCGTTCTCCCGCGGTCGTTTCTCGGAGAACCTCTCGGCGCTGATCGGTGTAGGTTCGGTCGGCCTGTCGGCAATCGTTGCCGCCTGGGTGATCTGGCAGTTCAACGTGGCGCCGCCGGAAAACGGCGTGTACACCCAACTGCTGTGGCAGTGGATGTCGGTCGACGGCTTCGCCCCGTCCTTCACCCTGCACCTGGACGGCCTGTCGGTGACCATGCTCGGCGTGGTGGTCGGCGTCGGCTTCCTGATCCACCTGTTCGCGTCCTGGTACATGCGTGGTGAAGCGGGCTACTCGCGCTTCTTCTCCTACACCAACCTGTTCATCGCCAGCATGTTGTTCCTGATCCTGGGCGACAACCTGCTGTTCATCTACTTCGGTTGGGAAGGCGTGGGCCTGTGCTCGTACCTGTTGATCGGTTTCTACTACAGCAACCGCAACAACGGTAACGCCGCGCTGAAGGCCTTCATCGTTACCCGTATCGGCGACGTGTTCATGGCCATCGGCCTGTTCATCCTGTTCCAGCAGCTCGGCACCCTGAACATCCAGGAACTGCTGGTGCTGGCCCCGCAGAAGTTCCAGGCGGGCGATACCTGGATGGTCCTGGCGACCCTGATGCTGCTCGGCGGTGCGGTCGGTAAATCCGCCCAGCTGCCGCTGCAGACCTGGCTGGCCGACGCGATGGCCGGTCCGACCCCGGTTTCGGCGCTGATCCACGCCGCGACCATGGTCACCGCGGGCGTCTACCTGATCGCCCGTACCCACGGCCTGTTCCTGCTGGCGCCGGACGTGCTGCACCTGGTCGGCGTGGTCGGCGGTGTCACCCTGGTCCTGGCCGGCTTCGCCGCCCTGGTACAGACCGACATCAAGCGGATCCTCGCCTACTCCACCATGAGCCAGATCGGCTACATGTTCCTCGCCCTCGGCGTTGGTGCATGGGACGCGGCGATCTTCCACCTGATGACCCACGCCTTCTTCAAGGCCCTGCTGTTCCTTGCCTCCGGTGCGGTGATCGTTGCCTGCCACCACGAGCAGAACATCTTCAAGATGGGCGGCCTGTGGAAGAAACTGCCGCTGGCCTATGCCAGCTTCGTGGTCGGTGGTGCCGCCCTGGCCGCCCTGCCGTTGGTCACCGTGGGCTTCTACTCCAAGGACGAGATCCTCTGGGAAGCCTTCGCCAGTGGTAACACCGGCCTGCTGTATGCCGGCCTGGTCGGTGCCTTCATGACCTCGCTGTACACCTTCCGCCTGATCTTCATCGCCTTCCACGGCGAAGCCAAGACCGAGGCCCATGCCGGCCACGGTATCTCCCACTGGCTGCCGCTGGGCGTGCTGATCGTCCTGTCGACCTTCGTCGGTGCCTGGATCCACCCACCGCTGGCCGGCGTACTGCCGGAAAGCGCGGGCCATGCCGGCGGCGAAGCCAAGCACAGCCTGGAAATCGCCTCGGGCGCCATCGCCATCGCCGGTATCCTGCTGTCGGCCCTGCTGTTCCTTGGCAAGCGCCGCTTCGTGACCGCCGTCGCCAACAGCGGCATCGGTCGCCTGCTCTCGGCCTGGTGGTTCGCGGCCTGGGGCTTCGACTGGATCTACGACAAGCTGTTCGTAAAACCCTACCTGCTGATCAGCCACATCCTGCGCAAGGACCCGGTGGACCGCACCATCGGCCTGATCCCGCGCATGGCCCGTGGCGGCCACGCCGCCATGAGCAAGACCGAAACCGGTCAGCTGCGCTGGTACACCGCGTCCATCGCCGTAGGTGCCGTACTGGTACTCGGCGCTGTCCTGATGGCTGCGGTCTGATATGAACCTTGCGACTTTGCGAAAGGAATTGAGCCCGTCATGATTTTGCCTTGGCTGATCCTGATCCCCTTCATCGGCGGCCTGCTGTGCTGGCTGGGTGAGCGCTTCGGCGCCACCCTGCCGCGCTGGATCGCGCTGCTGACCATGTCCCTGCTCCTTGGTATCGGCCTCTGGCTGTGGGCCAACGGGGACTACACCCTCGCCCCTGCCCCGGGCGCCGACCCACAGTGGACCGTCGAGTTCAAGGTCCTCTGGATCGAGCGCTTCGGCATCAGCCTGCACCTGGCCCTCGATGGCCTGTCGCTGCTGATGATCCTGCTGACCGGCCTGCTCGGCGTGCTGTCCGTGCTCTGCTCGTGGAAAGAGATCCAGCGCCACGTCGGCTTCTTCCACCTCAACCTGATGTGGATCCTCGGCGGCGTGGTCGGCGTGTTCCTCGCCCTCGACCTGTTCCTGTTCTTCTTCTTCTGGGAAATGATGCTGGTGCCGATGTATTTCCTCATCGCGCTCTGGGGTCACAGCTCCTCCGACGGCAAGAAGACTCGGATCTACGCTGCAACCAAGTTCTTCATCTTCACCCAGGCCAGCGGCCTGATCATGCTGGTGGCGATCCTTGGCCTGGTGCTGGTCAACTTCAACAACACCGGCGTGATCACCTTCGACTACAGCCAACTGCTCAAAGCCGATCTGCCGGCCGGTACCGAGTACCTGCTGATGCTGGGCTTCTTCATCGCCTTCGCGGTGAAGCTGCCGGTGGTGCCGTTCCACTCCTGGCTGCCTGATGCTCACGCCCAGGCCCCGACCGCCGGTTCCGTCGACCTCGCTGGTATCCTGCTGAAGACTGCGGCCTACGGCCTGCTGCGTTTCGCCCTGCCGCTGTTCCCGAATGCCTCGGCGGAGTTCGCGCCGATCGCCATGACCCTGGGCCTGATCGGCATCTTCTACGGCGCCTTCCTGGCCTTCGCCCAGACCGATATCAAGCGCCTGATCGCGTTTTCCAGCGTTTCGCACATGGGCTTCGTGCTGATCGGCATCTACTCCGGCAGCCAGCAGGCCCTGCAGGGCGCGGTGATCCAGATGCTGGCCCACGGCCTGTCGGCCGCCGCGCTGTTCATCCTCAGCGGCCAGCTGTACGAGCGCCTGCACACCCGTGACATGCGCCAGATGGGCGGCCTGTGGCACCGCATCGCCTACCTGCCGGCCATCAGCCTGTTCTTCGCGGCGGCTTCGCTGGGCCTGCCGGGCACCGGCAACTTCGTCGGCGAGTTCCTGATCCTGATCGGCAGCTTCGTCAGTGCCCCGTGGGTCACCGTCATCGCGACGTCCGGCCTGGTGTTCGGCTCGGTCTACTCGCTGATCATGATCCATCGCGCCTACTTCGGCCCGGCCAAATCGGAAGAAGTCCTGGCCGGCATGGACAGCCGCGAAATGATCATGGTGCTGGGCCTGGCGGTCCTGCTGATCGTGCTGGGCGTCTACCCGCAGCCGTTCCTCGACACTTCCGCCGCCACCATGAGCGGTGTGCAGCAATGGCTCGGCTCCGCCTTCACTCAACTCGCTTCGGCCCGGTAAGAGCGCTATGGACCTGACGATTCAACACTTTATCGCGCTTGCGCCACTGCTGATCACTACCATCACCGTTGTCGTGGTGATGCTAGCGATCGCCTGGCGCCGCAACCACTCGCAAACCTTCCTGCTGTCGACCGTGGGCCTGAACCTGGCCTTGCTGTCGATCCTGCCGGTTCTGAAAGTCGTGCCCCTGGCGGTGACCCCGCTGCTGACCGTGGACAAGTTCGCCTGCCTGTACATGGCGCTAATCCTGGTCGCCACCCTGGCCTGCGTGACCCTGGCCCATGCCTACCTGGGTGACGGCGGCTCCGGCTACCCGGGCAACCGCGAAGAGCTGTACCTGCTGATCCTCATGGCGGCCCTCGGTGGCCTGGTGCTGGTCTGCGCGCAACACCTGGCCGGCCTGTTCATCGGCCTGGAACTGCTCTCGGTACCGGTCTACGGCCTGGTGGCGTATGCCTTCTTCAACAAGCGTTCGCTGGAAGCCGGCATCAAGTACATGGTGCTGTCGGCCGCGGGTTCGGCCTTCCTGCTGTTCGGCATGGCCCTGCTCTACGCGGACGCCGGCAGCCTGGCCTTCGACACCATCGGCAAGGCCCTGGCCGCTACCAGCATGCCAAGCCTGCTGGCCCAGCTGGGCCTGGGGATGATGCTGGTCGGCCTGGCCTTCAAGCTGTCGCTGGTACCGTTCCACCTGTGGACCCCGGATGTATACGAAGGTGCTCCGGCGCCGGTCGCCGCCTTCCTGGCCACCGCCAGCAAGGTCGCGGTATTCGCCGTGGTGGTACGCCTGTTCATGCTCTCCCCTGCTGCCAGCAGTGGTGTGCTGACCACCGTGCTGTCGGTGATCGCCGTGGCTTCGATCCTGGTCGGCAACCTGCTGGCCCTGACCCAGAGTAACCTCAAGCGTCTGCTGGGTTACTCGTCGATCGCCCACTTCGGTTACCTGCTGATCGCCCTGGTGGCGAGCAAGGGCCTGGCCCTGGAAGCAATCGGCGTATACCTGGTCACCTACGTGATCACCAGCCTCGGTGCCTTCGGCGTGATTACCCTGATGTCCTCGCCGTACAACGGCCGTGATGCGGACGCCCTGTACGAGTACCGCGGCCTGTTCTGGCGCCGCCCATACCTGACCGCCGTACTGACCGTGATGATGCTGTCGCTGGCAGGCATCCCGCTGACCGCCGGCTTCATTGGCAAGTTCTACATCATCGCCACCGGCGTCGAATCGCAACTGTGGTGGCTGACCGGTGCGCTGGTCGTGGGCAGCGCCATCGGCGTCTTCTACTACCTGCGCGTGATGGTCACGCTCTACCTGATCGAGCCGAACCTGCGTCGTCACGATGCACCGTTCAACTGGGAGCAACGTACCGGTGGCGTCATGCTGCTGGCCATTGCCATCCTGGCCTTCGTTCTCGGCGTTTATCCGCAGCCACTGCTGGATCTGGTGCAACACGCTGGCCTCCAACTGGTCAGCTGATTCACCTGGCAAGAACACACCCCGCTCCGGCGGGGTGTTTTTTTTCCAGCACAGGCCTTGCCAGCCCGTTTACCGTTCAGGGCTCTCGATTTTCCTGCGCGGGGAGATCGTCCTGTCTTGGGCGCAAAGCGGCGCGCCTCAGATCGCTGTCAGCATGTGGCAAATGAACATCCGGGTTCGGCATGCCACTTGGCGAGAGTTCGTGAGTCATTTCGAATTCTGCACGTACCGACCAGCCACACGCTTCCGTAGTGCATTGCAGGTACGCCACGCGCAGGAAGATATGGCGTCCCTCGCTGGTACGTATGCGCATCCGGCTCTGGCAGTGGGGACATACGAGTTTATAAGTACTCACTGATGACTCCTTGCCGTGACACCGTCCCAAGCCGGAAGCAGCGCACACTGCGGCGATTTCGATAATTCATTCCTATTCCAATCTCCTGTAAGCTCAAAACAGTCAAGCCGAGGAAATTTCCCATGATGCGGCTGGAAATTTCTGACATTTAATTTCCCAAATGAGTAGTGCTCAATAGTGCAAAGAGAGAGAATGCGTTTCGCGTATTTTTTTGCCGAACATTATATCAGCATGCCTTGGGATTACTCGTTATGAGTATTAATGGATTTGCAGCGGTACTGGCTCGCATGAAGCTCGTCACCCAGTCGACCACCGACTCAGGGCTCTCGGCGGCGCTTGGGGTAAGCCCTCAAACCGTTAGCAGCTGGAAGGGTCGCGACAGTATTCCGTATGCGATCTGCGTTGATCTCGCCAATAAACATGGCATTTCCCTTGACTGGTTACTGGTTGGCGAGGGTCCCCGATTCCGCGCCCATAGCCATCAGGCCGTGAGCCATAACGCCGACCCTGACTGGGAAACCCAACTGCTCGCCGAAATGCGCCTGCTCAGCCCTCAGGATCAGCGCGCCATTGCTCTGGCCATTCAGGAAAAACAACGCCTGCGTGAACTGGAGCAGCAGCTCGAAGAGGTCAGCAGCCTGCTGTCGCAACTCCAAAATCCGGCTTCATGAGCCGCGCAAACGCTGGATAATGTCGCGCAATTCCGCGCCGTCCAGCCAGATCATCACCTTGATCACGATCGGTATCACCACCACCGCACCGATGAAGGCGGCCTCCCCTCCCGACAGAAACGGCCCGATCGAGCGCATCAGCGGCGTGAACAGATAACCTACCCCCGCCGACAACAGCAGAGACCCGATACGTTGCCAGGCTTTGAGAAAGCCTCGCGTACTTGCTACCAGCCAGGCACCGAGCAGCGCTCCGAACACCATGTCGCCCTCCACCGCCGGCAGGGATGAAGCAAGCCCCAGCCCGATGAACAGGCTGGACAGACTCGAGGTTGTAGGATCACTCATGGATAACACGCCTCAGCTCTCGTCGGATTGGTGCCGGAGGATGCCGTAGCGCAAGGCCTTGATCACGGCGGCTACCCGGGAATGAACTGATAGTTTGCGAAGTACATTGCTGACATGGAAGTTCACCGTAGACTCCTTGCAAGCAAGGATCTGAGAAATTTCCCAAGATGTTTTCCCACACGAACACCAATACAGAATCTCCTTCTCCCTAGGCGTCAGGGTAGGCGGTGCCACGCAGGCAGCAGGCGTGGTAACAGCAGAGGCGGTTGACATCCATAGTCTCCTGTAAAGAGGCACCGGGCTCGCCCGGGCCGGTTGACGATGGGCGAACGATACGGATCAGCCTTGCTGTAGGACCAGTCGTACAACCTGTAGCCAGCGAAGCTACAAATCACAGGACAGGGGTCACGCAAAAACGTCAGAAAAAGATGGTGATTTCAGAGCACGATCGTTCGTCTGACTTCACATTTCCTGTCAGATCAAACACGTTGGAGCTGTAAGATGCCGTCACCGCTGTCCCTGCGCTCTTCTCTGTGCCTGCTGGGCCTGACCCTGGCCGGCAGTGCCGGGGCCCAGCAACCGGAGAGCATCAAACTGGAGAGCATCGAACTGGAGCAAGTACTCATCCAGGAGCAGGACCAGGATGATCTCCAGGTTGCTCGCGAACGCCTGGAGCAGGTGCCCGGCGCTACCAACCTGATAGACATGAAGCGAGTCGGGCAAGGGCGCGTCGCCAGCAACCAGGATGTCCTCGCCTACCAGCCCGGGGTGTTCGCCCAGTCCGCCGGCAATGACGGTATTCGCCTGTCGATCCGGGGCTCGGGAATCAACCGGGCGCCAGGTGCCCACGGCTCCGGGACCTACGTCATGCTCGACGGCCTGCCCCTGACTGGCCCCGGCGGCACGCCCTACGAGCTGTTCGAACCCCTGTGGCTCAATCGCGCGGAAATCCTGCGCGGGGCCAATGGTTTCGACCGTGGCGCCCTGGCCTTGGGCGGAGCCATAAACTACGTGACCCATACCGGCTACGACGCCGCGCCCTTGCAATTGCGCTATGAAGCCGGCAGCCGCGGCTACCAGAAACGCCATATCAGCTCCGGCCAGGTACTCGGTGACTTCGATTACTACGTGGCCCTGACCGACACCGGGTACGACGGCTACCAGGATCACAGCAGCGGCAGCGGCAAGGGCGTTGCGGCGAACTTCGGCTACCGCTTCAATCCCGATCTGGAAACACGTTTCTACCTGCGTTACCGGGAAACCGACAATGACCTGGCCGGGCGCCTGACCAAGGACCAGATCAAGCATCACCCGCGGGCCGCCAACCCGGCCTACCTGAGCCGCAACGACAGTCGGCCGCAACCCGGGTCGACGTGGCTGGCCAACAAGACCACCTTCTATCTCGACGACGATTCGCAACTGGTCGCGGGCCTGGTCTGGCACGACTATCCGATGGATCTGCGCGACGGGCCGATGCGTCTGAAGGTGGCCTACGCCGATGTCAGCGGTACCCTGGACTATCAACGCCGACATACGCTGTTCGGCCATGACAGCAAGACCACGGTGGGCTGGCGCACTACCAAGCATTTGCCCAATAGCGGCGCCTCGCAGTATGCACGGGCAAACGACATCGTCGGCGCCAGGACCCGGGACTTTTCCTACCAGGGCTCGGATACCGTGCTGCATATCGGCAATGAACTGGAGCTGGTCCCCAACCTGTGGCTGACCAGCGGCCTGGCGGCGATCTATACCCGCCGGGAAAGCGATGTGACCTACAGCAATGTCACCTCGGGTCCGGGCGAAGGTCAGCATGCACGACTGGGACTACGCGCCGCGTATCGGCCTGCGCTATGACGCCAGCCCGAGCCTGCAGCTGTACGGCAACCTGAGCCGTTCGGTGGAACCGCCACACCCGTGGTCGCTGATCTGGAGCGCGCCTACGCAGTACCAGCCCATCGAGCTGAAAAACCAGACCGCTACCACGCTCGAGCTGGGCGCCCGTGGCGACTCGGACCTGGGTCGCTGGGACCTGTCCTGGTATTACTCGGCCGTGCGCCATGAACTGCTGATGGTCGAGATCCAGGCCCCCATCCGCAGCGAAAGCAACGCCAGCCCGACCATCCACCAGGGTATCGAGGCCAGCCTCGACAGCACGCTATGGCAACGCGGCGATATCGGCCGGCTATCCCTGCGCCAGGCCTACACCCTCAACGACTTCCACTACCGCAACGACAAGGTCTTCGGCGACAACCGCCTGCCGGGCATCCCGATGCACTACTACCAGGGCGAGCTGCGTTTCGACCTGCCCAGCGGTTTCTACGCCGGGATCAACACCACCATGGCCTCCAAGGTGCAGGTCGATTACGCCAACAGCTACGACGCCGATGCCTACGCGATCCTCGGCGCCACCTTCGGCTACAACGCACCGAAGAAGGACTGGCAGACCTGGCTCGACCTGCGCAACCTGACCAACAAGCGCTACGCTGCGATCGTCGTTCCGGGCTACAACGACAACGGCGCGGATGTGGCAAGGTCGGTGCCCGGCGAAGGCTTCGGGGTCTATGCCGGCGTGTCCTACACCTTCCACTGAGAGTGTCTGAAAACTCTGTGAGGTGGGTCAGGCAAAGCGTGGAATTGTCCACCATACTGGCTGGGTCGCGCTGACCGGGCCATGCCCGAGCGCCCCTTTTCCAGGAGAAACGACGATGGCCACATTCGACCCCGGGCAACTGCATATCGAACGACATGCGCTGACGCCGAAGGACGTCAGCTACAACCTGAAGATCAGCTACGAGGTCACCCAGGACCCGAAACAAGGCAAGGGCATTCAGTTCAGGATGCACGGCAGCATCCAGGACAAGAACGTGGACGAGACCTTCTGGTTACCCAAGGAGGAAGCCTACAACTTTGCCCGCAACGTCACGCAGATCGCCGAGCGATACGGGATTCCCAAGGAACTGAGCAGCATTGGCTCGCAGCACAAGCACTACGATCTGATGTTCGAAGACATACGCCAGAAGCTGAACATGCAGTCCGGCGATGCGGTGGACGTCCGCCATTTCGAATGACGCCCACCGCAAGGCACGCCCGGCCTGTCAAGGCGGAAGCTGCACCTGTGGCCGGGTATTGGTGAAGATTCCCCAACTGGACACGAACAGCGCGGCGATCAACGGCCCGATGACGAAGCCGTTGAGCCCGAACACCGCCAGGCCGCCGAGGGTCGAGACCAGGATCAGGTAATCCGGCAGGCGCGTGTCCTTGCCCACCAGCAGCGGGCGCAGCAGGTTGTCCACCAGCCCGATCACGCAAACGCCGAAGGCGGTCAATACCACGCCCTGCCACACTGCCCCGCTGAACAGGAAATACACCGCCACCGGCGCCCAGACGATTCCCGCGCCCACCGCTGGCAGCAGCGACAGGAAGGCCATCAGCACGCCCCACAATAGCGGGCTCGGTACATCCAGCACCCAGAAGATCAGGCCGCCCAGGGCGCCCTGGGCGATGGCCACCAGCAAGTTGCCCTTGACCGTGGCGCGTACCACCCGGTTGAACTTCAACTGCAGGCGGCGCTTCTGCTGCTCGGCCAGGGGGATCGCCATGCGGATCCGCCGCACCAGCTCCGCACCGTCGCGCAGGAAGAAGAACAGCAGGTACAGCATCACACCGAGGCTGACCACCAGGTCGAAGGTGCCCTGGCCGAAGCTGTAGGCCTGGCTGGCGAAGAACTGGCTGCCCTCCATGGCGCCCTTGGCGACCTTGTCGCGCAGGCCGTCGAGGTCTCCGATGCCAAGGCGCTCCAGTCCATGCTGGACGATGGGCGGCAGCACTTCCTTGAAGCGCTCGACATAACCGGCGATATCCAGCTCGCCACTCTCGATGCGCTTGTAGATCATCCCGCCTTCCTGCACCAGCAGGCCGCTGACGACGATCACCGGCAAAACCACGATCAACAGGCACACGAGCAGGGTCAGCCCGGCGGCCAGGCTGCGTCGCTGGTTAAGGCGCAGCAGCAGGCGCCGCTGCATGGGCGCAAAGAGTACGCCGAGAATCACGGCCCAGAAGATGGCCCCGTAGTACGGCAGGAGGATCCAGAAGAAGGCCACCGTGACCAGGACCAGCAACCCGATGAGGGTTCTTTTTTGCAATGCGGTTTCGCTCATGTCGGTCCTTAGATCAACACCTGTTTATCGGGTGCGGCTGATGGCCTCATCGCTGGCAAGCCAGCTCCCACAGGATCCGCGTATCTGTGGGAGCTGGCTTGCCAGCGATGAGGCCGCCAGCAGCACTGAACATTAGTGCCCTGCGCCACGCAGAAAGTGCCGTTGCTCCAGATCAATAAATCGAAACCGCCCCTGCCGTAGCATCCGCGCCTTTTGCCCCGGTGCACCGACCATGACCAAGCCCGAACTGCTCGCCCCCGCCGGCACCCTGAAGAACATGCGCTACGCCTTTGCCTATGGCGCCGATGCCGTCTATGCCGGCCAGCCGCGCTACAGCCTGCGGGTGCGCAACAACGAGTTCGACCACGCCAACCTCGCCCTCGGCATCAAGGAAGCCCAGGCCCAGGGCAAACGGTTCTACGTGGTGGTCAACATCGCGCCGCACAACGCCAAGCTCAAGACCTTCCTCAAGGACCTGGAGCCGGTGATCGCCATGGCCCCGGATGCGCTGATCATGTCCGACCCGGGGCTGATCATGCTGGTGCGCGAGCATTTCCCGCAGATGCCGATCCACCTTTCGGTGCAGGCCAATACGGTGAACTGGGCCAGCGTGAAGTTCTGGAAGGGCCTGGGCCTGACCCGGGTGATCCTGTCGCGCGAGCTGTCCCTGGAAGAGATCGAGGAAATCCGCCAGCAGGTACCGGAGATGGAGCTGGAAGTCTTCGTCCATGGCGCACTGTGCATGGCCTATTCCGGGCGCTGCCTGCTGTCCGGCTACCTCAACCGCCGCGACGCCAACCAGGGCAGTTGCACCAACGCCTGTCGCTGGAAATACACCGCCAGCGAGGCCACCGAGAACGAAACCGGAGATATCGTCCGCGCCTTCGAACCGGAACCGACCCTCGGCCTCGGTGCCCCCACCGAGCAGGTTTTCCTGCTCCAGGAAAGCAATCGCCCGGACGAAGACATGCCGGCCTTCGAGGACGAGCACGGCACCTACATCATGAATGCCAAGGACCTGCGCGCCGTGCAGCATGTCGAGCGCCTGGCGCGCATGGGCGTGCATTCGCTGAAGATCGAGGGACGCACCAAGTCGCATTTCTACTGCGCGCGCACCACCCAGGTGTACCGCCAGGCCATCGACGATGCGGTGGCCGGACGCGAATTCGACCGCTCGCTGATGCTCGACCTCGAATCCCTGGCCCAGCGCGGCTACACCGAAGGCTTCCTGCGCCGCCACGTGCATGACGAATACCAGAACTACCAGCGCGGCAACTCGGTGTCGGAGCGCCAGCAGTTCGTGGGCGAACTGACCGGTGAACGGGTCGACGGGCTGGCGCAAGTCCTGGTGAAGAACCGCTTCGCCCTGGGCGATCACCTGGAGTTGATGACCCCGGCTGGCAACTTCCACTTCGACCTGGCCGAACTGCGCGACCGCCACGGCAAACCGCTGCAGGTCGCCCCCGGCGACGGCCATGTGGTCTACCTGCCAGTACCCGGGCAGGCCGACCTGGCCTACGGCCTGCTGATGCGTGATGTCAACGGCTGACAGCAGCCTCGCTCGGCAGCGGTTCGCCGATCGACTGCGTGCGGTACTGCGGATCGGCCTTGATCTGCGCTTCGGTGAAGGGTGTCGCGTGCCACTGACCAGCCGAGAACGCGCGGGTCTGGTCGCTGGCATGGGGCGAAGCGGCCTCGCTGGACTGCGAGAACACCAGCAGACCCTCGGCCTGCGGCCCCTTGTCGTCGAACGTTACCAGTTGCAGATAGCTGGTGCCGCTGACCACCCGGCGCTTGCCCGGCGCACCGTCGACGCTCTGGATCGCGTTGTACACGCCGAGATTGGCCGGGCCGCCGTGGATCGGCGTGCCGTCGGCGGCCTGCTGGATCTGGCCCCAGCGGGTCGCTTCGTCGGCACCGGCCACCCGCGCTGCCGAGGCCAGCGCTGCTTCGCGCAACATCTTCGCCACTGCGGCACGCTCCCAGGCCAGGCCGCGCGGAGTGTGCATCGGATCGGCAGGACTGAACGCGACCCGCCAGAAGCCGCCTTTCTCCTGCAACGCCTGCATGATGATCTGGAAATGCACCAGCCCAAGGCCGCTGTCCAGGCCAGCCCGGCCATCCCATCTGGCCAGCGAGGCACAGACGCTTCGCAGATTGGGGTCGTCCTCCGCCCCGGAACACCACTTGAGCAGATCCGGCAGCAACATCTCGGCCAGGTAGACCTGGTCGCCCATCACCATCTGCTTGAGGTCCTCGGCTCCGAGCTTGCCCGGTTGCTGAAGACGACTCAGGGCGAAGCGTGCGCGCGGGCCGAGGGGAATCCCGTCCCGGCTGACCAGCGGCGAAAAACCGGTCAACGGCTGTGCCGGATTGACCAGCCAGGCGCTGTCGTTGGCATGCTGGACGAAATCCCCGCGGCTTAACTGCGGCTGCATCTGCGCCGGGAAGATCCCCGGTTGCACGGCACGGGCGTCGACCTTCCAGTCGCAGGCGCTGCGCGAGCCGTCGAGCACGATCATCTCGGCGCCGGCCTTCGGGTCGCTGCAGCGGCCCAGCAGCTCGGCGTCAACGTAGGGCACCACCGACTGGTTGAGGTACAGGGTGCGGCCACCGGCATCGGTGGCCAGGGTGTTGACCCACGGAATACCTTGCAAACGCTGCACCGACGCCTGCAGGGCCGCGAGACTGTCGGCCTGGTTGAGCGCATGCCATTGCTGCAGCACCCGGGTGTTGCCAAGGTTGGCATCCTGCACGCTGAAGGCAACACCGGACGTCCAGTCCAGGCGTCCCGGCCACTGCACCACCGGGCCGAAACGGGTGCTGAACAGTTCGCGGCTGATCTCGCGCAACTGCCCGTCCTCGCCCTTGACCGTGACCTTCAGCGTCTGCCGGTCCATTGGCAACGAGCGGCCATCGAATAGGTAGCGGGTCGGATCCGACGGATCGAGTTGCAGGCGATGCAGGGTGAAATGTCGCGAGGCGTCCACGGTGTGGGTCCAGGCTATATGGCGGTTGAAGCCGATATTCACCAGCGGCAGGCCCGGTAGCGCTGCGCCCATGACGTCGAGCTGGCCCGGGATGGTCAGGTGCATCTGGTAGAAGCGCATGCCGCCGTTCCAGGGAAAATGCGGATTGGCCAGGAGCATGCCGTGCCCAGTGCGCGATCGCTCGCTGCCCAGGGCCACTGCATTGCTGCCGCGCTCAAGGGCGAAGCGTTGCTGGTTTTCCAGGGCGACGCGCAGATCCTTAGGGTCGAACCGGGCGACCGTGCCAGGCGGCGTGGCAACTGCCACTGCTTCGGCGAACTGGCCGACCCCGCCCTCCACCAGCAAACGCCGGGTCAACCTGACCAGATCGAACGCAGTGATGGGGCGCAGCCACTCGGCTTGCTGACATTCAGCCGGCAGGCCCTGTTCGCGACGCTCGGCCAGCGCACGATTGAAGCCTTGGGCATAACCTTCCAGCAATGCCTGGATCGGCGCCGGCTGTGCTTGCCAGAACGCCGACACGGACTGCGGCGTATTCAGCCAGGTGAAGAACAGATCGCTGGAGAGATTGCGCCGCTGTTCCAGGGTCCGCTGCTGCGGCCCGAACCAGCGCGAGCGCTGGCCGTTGACCGTGACGACTTCATTGGCCAGCAGGCACAGGTTGTCCTGCCCGTAGGCATAGCCGATGCCATAGCCGAGGCCGCGTTCGTCGCGGGCAAGGATATGCGGCACACCGAAGGTGGTACGGCGGATTTCGGCGGAAACCGCCCCGGGATTGTCACGGGCCTGGGCACACAGGCCGATACCGGCCAGCATCAGGGCCAGGCAGAGCCTGGAGGAAGGGGAAATGGCGATCACGGGAACTCCTGCCGGAATCAGGCATAGCAAGGACATCCTGATAGAACGAAGTCCGGATGAAAAATTTACGGTAAAGGGGTGGCTGCTTCGTTACAGGTAGAAAGGCGGAATTTTTTTCCGCTCCAATTGCAGATTTGTCGCGCTCATTCGTCTTATAGGTTGGGAGCGTCATTTGAACGCAGGACAGACAGGCTCTGAAAAGGGAGTTTTTGCATGTACGACCAGCAACCGCAACCACCCCAGCCACTTCGCTTCAGACGCAGGACGAACGCCACGCTGCCGGCCAGGAACGAGGCAGCGGAAACCGAGGAACGTGCCGGCAACGAGCAGATCCGCGAGTTGCTGCGGGTATTCGGCCTGCGCACCAGCCTGATCCGCCTCAAGGTGATCGATGCCTTGCATACGGCAGATCGTGAAGGACGCGCGATTGGTGTGCGCGGCATCCACAGTCAATTGGAAAGGCTCGATATCCCGCTGTCGTTCCTGAGCGTTCGCGAGGTGCTCAAGCGCCTTTGCGTCGAAGGCGTGATCAGCATGGGCAGCGACAAATGCTACAGCCTCAACCCCCAGGCCCGCGCCGTTCTGGAGCAGGCCCCTTCGCGTTGAGCGACCGGCCGGCGTTGCGCCGGCCGCCCTGCTCTGCTCGGTCAGGGCTTGACCTTGCGCCGCAGGATGCCATTGATGACCACGAAAACCACGGCCAGGCCCATGGCGATGTACTGGAACATCTGCTCGGTGATCACCCCCTGCTTCTGCAGCCACGACAGGCCCAGCATGGCGGCCAGCAAGACCAGGGTCATCAGGATCGAGTATTTCAGGCGTTGCCCTTGAGTCATTGGAAAATCCTTGCAGCAGCGATGGTGAAGGCCGATGAACGGCCGGGCGCAATGATACATCGCAGCCTTGCTTCGGAGGATCTTTTCCCTGTTTTTTCCGCAGGCACCAGCTGAAACCATGCTCGGCTCCGGGCCCAGGCCCTTACCCGCGAGCCTTAATATCATGTCCTTGCGCACCCTTCTCGGCAGCCTGGTGCTGTCTACCTGCCTCGGCGCCCAGGCGCTGGAAACCGAAAACCGCAGCGAAACCGAGCTGATCGCCCTGGCCACCAGCCTGGCCCGGAACGCCGGCAGCAGCCAGTGGCAGTTGCTTTGGCAGCGCAGCCGCGAAGCCGGGCACCTGACGCCAGGCAAGGCGGCGCATTTCGTCGTATCCCAGCAACGCATCGATGAACTGACCCGGGCCACCCTGTCCCGTCCCGATTCTGCCAGTGCGCAAAACCTGACGCGCGTGCAATACCGGCGCGACTTCCAGCCGCTGGTGGTCGGCAAGCTAGGCGGCACAGATCTTAGCGCCCTATGCCTGACGGTCGACTGGCGCACCTTCCCCGAGGTCACTCGCGGTGACCCCGGGCCATGGATGGGCCAGGTCAGCCTGCTGGTCAGCCAACCTTGCCCTTGAGTCAGCCTTGAGCAACCACGCGCCCCTCGATCCGAGGGGCGCGCGAAGGGTCAAGGGCTGCCGGCTGATCAGCAGGTTTCTGCCTACTTGATGTAATCACGATACTTACAGTGCTTTGACTTCTTGGCTACCGCTCCTGACCTGCTTGCTACCTAGCGACCACTGCAAGGCTGGTCGAGAATCGATCCCACGCCACCTGGCCAGCCCAGTGCTCGCTACCCATCCTGCACAACGCTCAAGCCTCGCCTGGCCCAGACAGAGACCCTTTTGCTCACGCCAGAAAAACAAGGACGTCAACATGCAATCATGTGACCTGAAGCGAATCGATATCGAGCAGCTCCCTCAATCCCTGCAGATGCTCATCGAGTGCATCGGCATCGAACATGCCTACCGCCTGACCTATATCTACGGCGGTCGACCCAAGTACATACCCAAGCATCGCGAACGCACTTCGCTGGCCGAGATCCTCCCGGCCGACGCGCTGGAAGCCCTGATCAAGCGCTATGCCGGCATGGCCCTGGAAATTCCCAAGTGCGACCACTTCAACCGCCAGTTGCGCAACCAGCAGATCCAGGAGGAAAGCTCCAACGGCTTGTCACGCAGCGTACTGGCCAATAAATACGGCCTGAGCCTGCGCCAGATCGGCAACATCCGTCGCCAGGAAGCGCACTCACGCTAAGGAGCCCTTGCGGGGCACACCCTCGTGCCTCGCAGCCACCGCGCACTTTCGCGCAAGCAAGAGAAGGAATTCTTGAATGTCCATCGATAGCAGCCTTATCGGCTCGGTAATCAATGCACTGCCCCTGGACCGGATGATCTCCGGCCCCCTGCAAGCCATGATCCAGGCCCAGGTCACCGCCAGCAAAAGCTACGCGGACTTCCTCCTGGGCGTCTGTATCAAGGACGGCAAGGCGGTCTCGATCCAGTTCGACTATGACGAAGCCATTACCGATGAACAGGGTGTCTACAAAGGCACCATGTCGCGCAAGATGCAGATCCCGCTGCTGGCGGCGGTCGCTCATCCGAACATCGTGATCGAGGAAGGCACCATCGACTTCGAGCTGACCATCAGCCAGAGCGCCGAAGACACCAAGGAAACCGCCGGCTCTGCCGATTTCGGTGCATCCCTGGGCTGGGGCCCGTTCAAGCTCGAGGTCAAGGGCCAGGTCAGCCACAAGTCGGCGCAGACCCGCAAGACAGACACCCGTGCCCGCTATGCCATCAGCACCCGCATCGCCCGCCAGGATCCACCGGAAGCGCTGATGCGGGTGATCGACTTCCTCACTGACGCCGCGACCAAGCCCATCACCTTGCCCAATAGTGAAGCGACCAACCCGGACGCTCCACCGACCGATAACGCCGTCCCTGATCCGAAGACCCTGGCGAGCCCACCCGCCGCCGGCTGATCAATCGCTTTGCCTGAACACCGCCCCGCCTCGTGCGGGGCAACCCTTCACCCGGATAAGGAATGCCGCCCGTGGACCAGACGCCCCCGAAGGAACCCATCGCCACCAGTGACCTCTGCGATATCACCCGCGGCCTGCAGGAAGCCGCTTCCGCCACCACCGGGCTGATCGCCCAGCAGTACATCAGGCTGTTCGACCAGTTTTTCGATTACGACAGCCAGCAACTGGGCGCGCCGATGAAGGCGAAGATGGTCGAAGTGGCCATGGATGACCGGCACACCCTGAGGATCCCGCTAATCGCCCTGGTTGCACCACGCGGACTGGCGCTGGAGCGGATGCAGGTGGACCTGTCGGTGAAGATCCAGAATACCCGCCCTGCCCCTGGCCAGTGCAGCGACTCCGCGCACCAGCGTTTCTTCGTCAAGGTCGGCCAGCAGAACCGCCGCCAGGGCGAGTCGCGCGATCCGGACGAGGTACAGATCCGCATGCAGTTCCAGGCCTGCGAACCCCCCGAAGCCCTGAATCGGCTGATCGAGGAGTACACCAACCTGATCTCGCCGTTCCGCCAGCCCGCCCCTGCCGACGGCCCGCCAACCTCCAGCAATGAGTTCATAGACGCCGCCACCGTGCGCTGAACTAGAAATCCCGCTTGTAGAACAGGTCCAGGGAGCTGGCCACGCCACTGGCCGCTTCCAGGTACAGGCGCTTGCTCAGTAGATACCGCAGGGCAATGGTGTTGGCCGGCTCGAAAACACCAACGCCGTAGCGCAGGCTCAATTTATCGGTCAGGTTGCCGCTGGCCACCACGGCGGTGCTCTGCCCGCTGCCCTCGGTATCCAGCTGGAAGTCCTCGATGCCGAGGCTCGATGCCAGGCTGCCGGTGATCCCCGCACTTCCCGCTAGGCCAAGCCCCAACGCCGCTTGCGCCAGCATATTGTTGTCCTCGCCGGTGGTGCTTAGCGGACGCCCCAGCACCAGGTACGACAGCGCCTGCTCCTGGCTCATCGCCGGTTCCGAGAACACCGTGGTGGTGGGCTGCTCGGCGCTGCCGGTGAGGCGGATGCCGGCGATGATATCGTCGGTCTTGCGGATCGCTTCGATGTCCAGGTAGGGCTGGTCGATAGGGCCGGCGAACAGCAGCCGGGCACGGCGGATGGTCAGGCGCTGGCCGTAGGCACGATAGCGACCGTCGGCCAGGCTCAGTTCGCCACGGGTATCGAGGTTATCGCCGATATGCACCTGGCCAAGCAGGTTGGCGGTCAGGCCGAAGCCGCTGAAGGCCAGCTTGTCCTGGCCGACCTGCACGTCGATATCCATTGCCACCTGCATCGGCGCCTTGCCTTCCTCGGTCTGCTGGCCAACGATCACCGTGTCCTCCGACACCTTGACCGTCGAGGGCGGCAGCTCGCGTACGGTAATCGTGCCCTTGGGTACCAGCACCTTGCCGCTGACCGCCAAACGCTCGCCCTGCAGGCTGATCTTCAGGTCCGGCGCCACTTCCAGCGCTGCATAGGGCTCGATGCTGACCGGCAGGCGCTGGCCTTGCAGGGCCAGGTTGACCCTCAACGCCTGGCCCCAGCCGATCTCGCCGCCCAGGCGGCCCTGGCCCAGCTCGCCGCTTTTCCAGTCGCCATTCAATTGCACCTGCTCGCCGGCGATCTGCGCCCGTACGCTCAGGTCACGCAGGCTGAGCGGCAGCTCGGCCCCTGCCACTTCGCCTCCCGACAGCACCAGGTTGCCATTGACCAGCGGCGCCAGCAGCGTGCCGGAAATCCGCCCGCTGCCATTCAACTGCCCGGCCAGGCGCTCGACCATCGGCACGAAGGGCCGCGCCACCGCGAGGTCAAGGCCGCTGAGGTTGAAATCGCCGCTCAACGGTTTGTTGCGCGCCAGCGGATCGATGCGCGCATTCAGGCTCAGCTCGCCCAGGCGACCGCCACGGAAGTCCACCCGGGTATCGACCCGGCGCGGACCAAGGGTGCTGTCCAGGCGCAGGGCCTGGTAAGGGAAATCGACCCACTGGCCCTTCTCGCGGATGCGCAGGGTGCCACCGCTGGCATCCACCTGCACCGAACCTTTCGGGCCACTGGCCGGCAAGTCGAGATTGATATCGGCATTCAACCGGCCCTGCCAGGCGAAGTCCTTCGGCAGCCATTGCGCCAGGCTTTCCAGCGGGAATTCCTTGAGGTGATAGCGAATCCGCGGCTCCGGCGCCAGGCGCTGCGGATCGCCGCACAGGCTGGCCGGCTCGGAGCGCCAGCAGTGGGCACCGAAATCGATCTGCCCGTTAGCCAGGCGCTGCAAGGTGGCCGGCGCCTGCAGGCGCCAGTCCTGACCGCCGGCCTTGATTTCGCCGCTGGCCAGACGTCCGCGCCAGTCGCCTTTTTTCCGGTCCAGTTGCCCGTCCAGGGCAAGGTCGAGCTTGAGTTGCGGGCCATCGAGGGCAAGTTGCAACTGTTGCTGGCGGATATCGCCCTGGCCCTTGGCGGTCAGGGTGCCCAGTGCCGTTTCGCCGGCGCGGATGCCCCTGGCATCGAGGTTGACCAAGGCTTTCTGGGCGCCATCGAGACGGGCGTCGAGATCGAGGGATTGCAGACGGTTTTCTGCCTGGGCCAGTTGCGTGCCTTGCAGTTTCAACTGACCTTGCGGCGCCTTGAGGGTGCCGGAGACATCCAGCCGCCCCTTGACCTGCCCTTGCAGTTGCGGCCAGAGCTGGCCGAGGCGCGGCAGGTTCAGGTCGACCTGTCCGGCGAGGCGCTGTTGCAGGCTGCCGCTGCCATTGATCCGGTTGTCGCCCAGGCGCACCTGCAAGGTGCCCAGGGTCCACTCTTCGCCGGCGCCTTCGGCCTTGAGCTGCAGCAGCGCAGGCTGGCCGCGCAGGCGTCCCTTGAGGTCGAGGTCAGCGTTCAGCGAGAGTTTTTCGTTCTTCAGCTCGCCCTTGCTGCGCAGCGGGCCGGCGAGCGTGCCGGGCATCTCCTTGAGCCAATAGGCCGGGTCGAGGTTGGACAGATCCAATGCCGCGTCCCAGGCCACGCCATCCGCGAAGGCCACGCTGACACTGCCGGCGGCCTTGCCCTGCCCCGCATCCAGCACCAGTTGCGGCAGGCTGATGCGGCCAAGGTCGCCGTTGAACGGACTGCGCAGGGTGAAGGCACCTGCCGGCCCGTCGAGATCGCCACTGAAATCGCCTTCATAGCTGCCATCGCGGTACTGCACCTGGGCCTTCAGGCGATGCAGCACTACTTGCGGCGCCTCGTCCAGCGGATAAAGGCGCAGCCAGGGGAAATCCTGCCAGTCGAGGGTGGCCGTGGCAGCGAGGGCGTTTTCCCAATTGGCCGTGGCGGTCAGGGCCAGGCGTTGCTCGGCGCTGGCGGTCAGGTCCAGTCCGGCCACTTCGGCGCCCTTGGCATCGACCCGGCCACGCAGGGCCAGGTTGATCGGGCCGTCCCGAGCGGCGAGATTGCCAGCGCCAACCAACTGGTAGCCGGCCTTGAGATCACCATGGGCAGTCAGTTCGAGCTGCTGGAACAGCAAGGTGTCCGGCAGGCTGGCAACGGCCTTGAAGTCCCTGGCGCTGAGATGGACCTGGGCCGGCAGGTTTTCCGCCAGCGGTTGCAACTGGCCGCTCAGGCGGCCTTGCAGATAGCCACTGCTGTCGGCCTGCAGGTCGAGGCTCCTCTGCAGATCGCCTTTGACCTGCAACGCCAGTTGCCAGGCCTGGCCGTCCACCGCCGGCAACTGCAATTGCCCCTCGGCCTGCAACGGCCAGTCGCCGCTGGGTTGCAGCAGGCCTTGCAGGGTCAGGTGCAGGTCTTCGCGCTTGAGATCGAGGCTGTCGATCTTCAGGCCTTCGCGGGTCCAGTGGGCGGCGAGGGTCAGGCCACTGAGTTGCTCGGCGCCGTCCAGCCGCAACACGCCGACCTGGACTTCGCCCAGCTCGATGGCCAGCGGCAGATCGAGGTCCGGCAGTTTCAGCGGACCGCTGTCCGGATCGGTTTCGGTGGGCGCGAAGGCCAGCTCGATCTGCGCGGCGTGCAGCTTGTCCACGCACAGAGTCCGGCGCAGCAGGCAGCCGGGCGTCCATTCAAGCAGCGGCGCGGTCAGTTCGACGCGGTCCTCACCGGACTGCCAGACCAGCTTTTCCGCCTGCCACAAACCGGCCAGACGCCCCTGGAAACCGTCCACCTGCAAGCCGGGCACCAGGCCCAGGGCCCAACGGCTGCCCGCTTGCGTACCCAGCACCAGGCCCAAGGCCAGGGTTATCAGAACCAACACTGCGAACAGGCTGATCGCACTCCATTTCGCTACCCGTTTCACAGCTCTGGTCCCATCGAGAAGTGCAGTCGAATCCCGCCGCCGTCGTCCAGCGCCTTGGCCAGGTCCAGACGCAGCGGCCCCACCGGGGAAATCCAGCGCACGCCGAAGCCGACGCCGGTCTTGAGGCTGGGGAGTTCGAGATTGTTGAAGGAGTTGCCCTGGTCGACGAAGGTCGCCACCCGCCACTTATCGGCGATCTGGTACTGGTATTCGGCACTGGCCGCGACCATGTAGCGACCGCCGATGCGGTCGCCGTCGCTGTTGGTCGGCGACAGGGTCTGGTAATCGTAGCCGCGCACGCTCTGGTCGCCACCGGCGAAGAAGCGCAGGGATGGCGGTACGGATTTGTAACCGTTGGTGGCGCTGCCACCGAACTGGGCACGACCGAGGAAACGGTGCTTGTCTGCAAGGGTGGTCAGGCCCTTGACCAGCACCGTGCCGTTGAGCAGGTTGGTGTCGGACATCAGCCCTTCCTTGGCCACCCGCGCATCGAATTGCAGGCGGTAGCCGTTGTACGGATCGATACGGTTGTCGCTGCGCAGGTAGCTGTAGCTGACGCCAGGCATCAGCAGCGTACTCAGCCCGGAATCGTCACCCAGGCGGTATTCCTCGCGCTGCCACTTCAGCGACAGCACGCGCTGCCAGCCGCTGGGCAGCTTGCTGTGCCATTCCGGGCCGACGGTGAGCAATTTACTCAAGGTATCGGTGCCGGCGATCTCTTCATATTGATAGCCGCCGGCATAGCGCAGCTTGTCGGTCAGCGGCGGGTCGAGGGGCACGTCGTACCACAGGCCGATATTCTGCCGAGGTGCCGAAACCTCGCTTTCGATCCCGTAGCTGTGGCCTTGCGGGTTGACCCAGTGGCGAGTCCAGTTGGCCTTCACCCGCGGCCCGACGTCGGTCGAATAGCCAAGGCCGAGGCCCATGGTCCGCGGCTTGCGCGCCTGCACATCGACGGCCACCGGGATACTCTGGCCTTGCGCCGCCGTGGGCGCGGCATCGACCCGCACGCCTTCGAAATAACCACTGGATTGCAGGGCGTTGTTCAGTTCGGCGATCAGCTCGGAGTCGTAGGGCGTGCCTTCCTTGAACGGCACCATGCGTTGCAGAAGGTCTTCATCGAAGGGCGAGTCGCCTTCGAACGTCACCTTGCCCAGGCTATAGCGCGGGCCGCTATCGTAGACCAGGTCGATATCGGCGACCCCGGCGGCGGGGTCCACCGCCAGGCGATTGCTAGTGAAGTGGCCCTTGAAGAAGCCATAGCGCGAGGCCTGGTTCTGGATCAGGCGCTTGGCGTCCTCGTAGCTGCCATGATTGAGCACCGCGCCGCTGCGCAGCGCCTTGCTGTCGGGGATGCGAAAGGCCTTGAGCTGGCTGGCCGAGCCGTCGATGCGCACCTTGACGTTGCGCAGGTGAATGGGTTCGCCGGGTTCGATGGTCAGGCGCAGGCGTGGCCCCTTGTCCTCGTCGCGGGGCGGCAGCACCTCGCTATCGATCCGGGCCTGGTAGTAACCCAGGGCCTGGGCGGCCTTGCGCGCCTGCTCCTCGGCGCCACGACTGAAGCGCAGCAGCGCCTCTTCGTCACGCTCGCCGAGGCTTCCGATATAACCCTCGACATTGGCCTTGAGTGCGGTGTTGGCGGGCTTGATGCGAACGACCAGTTCGCTCTGTGCGGCGGCGGCGACACTGCTGGCCAGGCACAGGATCAAACCCAGGGAAAAGCGTCCTGAATACGTCATGGGCACGGATGCTACCAGAGGCGGCTGACGGCTTGCATGTCGAAAGCCGTCCGGATCAGGCCGGAGCCAGGGCGATCCTCTGCGGCGCGGGATGGAAAAACACATGCTCGCGAATCGGCCCGACGGCCACTTCACCGATTTCCAGGTAGCCCTGGCGGCGGTAGAAATCCAGGTAGTGCTCGTTGCCGGTGTCGAGTACCACGCCGCGGGAACTTTCGTCTGCGGCGCACCAATCGTGCACCGCCGCCAGCAATTGTTCGCCATAGTGCCGGCCCTGGAACTGCGGATGGATACCCAGCAGCGGCAGGATATGCACGGCATCGCCGGGCAGGCAGGCGAGCAAGGCCGCGCGATATTCGAGGTAGCGGCGGGTACAACGCACTCCGGCCGACAGCATCATGCGCAGGCGCCAGGCCCAGCTCTCGGTCACGCCGAGGCGACGGACCGGCGGGGAGATCAGGGCGATACCGATCAGGCGGTCTTCCACCAGCAGGCCGAGGGCGGGCAGGTCCTGCAGGAAATGCTGGCGCACCCGCTCACGAACCAGGGCGCGCACGCGTTGCTCGAAACCAGGGCGCTCGGCTTCGAACAGGTAGGCGTAGGTGGGTTCGTGGCGGTAGGCGTGGTAGAGCAGAGAACGCGCTTCACGGCTGTAACCGCCGTCGAGCAGACGCACTTCGGCCGGCGCGGGGGTCGATTGGGGCATGGTCGCGGATCTCCTGATGGCAGTTGGGCATTGCTCTTTGAGGGGTGGGCTGCGCCAACGTTCCTTCCTGATGGGGTTGGAGTATAGGAGGGAATCACAAGGTGCTCAGGGACGGAGTCGGGTGTGATAACGATGCTCTTCCAGTGCCCTCGAGGCTGGCCCCTGCCGCCCGACTCAGCTAGCATCCTGCCTTTTCCCCAGGATTGCCCTTCCATGAAGATCGTCTCGTTCAACATCAACGGCCTGCGCGCCCGGCCCCATCAGTTGGCGGCGTTGATCGACAAGCACCAGCCGGATGTGATCGGCCTGCAGGAAACCAAGGTCTCCGACGATCAGTTCCCGCTCGCCGAGGTGCAGGCCCTCGGTTACCACGTGCATTACCACGGCCAGAAAGGCCATTACGGCGTCGCCCTGCTGTCGCGCCAGGCGCCGCTGAGCCTGGTCAAGGGCTTCTCCACCGATGAAGAAGATGCCCAGCGCCGCTTCATCTGGGGCACCTTCGCCGATGACCAGGGCAACCCGGTGACCATCATGAACGGTTATTTCCCCCAGGGCGAAAGCCGCGACCACCCCACCAAGTTCCCGGCCAAGCAGCGTTTCTATGCCGACCTGCAGAACCTGCTGGAAAGCGAGTTCAAGAACGACCAGCCGCTGATCGTGATGGGCGACGTGAATATCTCCCCGGAGGACTGCGACATCGGCATCGGCCCGGACAACGCCAAGCGCTGGTTGAAGACCGGCAAATGCAGCTTCCTGCCGGAAGAACGCGAGTGGATG
The DNA here is from genome assembly GCF_029836855.1 of Pseudomonas sp. GD04058. Classification (NCBI taxonomy): domain Bacteria; kingdom Pseudomonadati; phylum Pseudomonadota; class Gammaproteobacteria; order Pseudomonadales; family Pseudomonadaceae; genus Pseudomonas; species Pseudomonas sp. GD04058. The sequence goes on along the minus strand of NZ_JAOECN010000004.1, from coordinate 56,058 downwards.
GCCAGGCTCAAGGGCTGGGGCCTGACCGACAGCTTCCGTCACCTGCACCCGGAGGTGGTCGATCAGTTCAGCTGGTTCGACTATCGCAGCCGGGGCTTCGAGGATGAACCGAAACGCGGGCTGCGCATCGACCTGATCCTCACCTCCGATGCGCTGTTGCCGCGGGTCAAGGCGGCGGGTGTGGACTATGAACTGCGCGGGATGGAAAAGCCGTCCGACCATGCGCCGATCTGGCTTGAATTGAGCTGACAACGCGAACCCTGTGGGAGCTGGCTTGCCAGCGATGAGGCCCGACCTGACACCCTCTTCGTCAGTGCCGGCCAAATCGCTGGCAAGCCAGCTCCCACAAGGTCCCACGCCACAGCCGTCATTTTTATTTCATCTTCCTGTCTTAATCTGCCGCCACCTTCGTCCCTTCGAGAGTGCCTTCCGGCAATGATCCGCGCCTGCGCCCTGCTCCTCGCCCTGCTCGCCCCCCTGGCGGTTGCCGATACCCTGCGCATCCAGGGTTCCAACACCATCGGCGCAGCCCTGGCCCCGGCACTGGTGCGCGGACTCCTGGAGAGCCGGGGCACCAGCGATATCCACACGGAGCCCGGCGCCCGGGCCAATGAAGTGCGCATCAGCGCCGGCGATATCCAGGTGGACATTGCCGCCCACGGCACCAGCACCGGTTTCGCCGCACTCAAGGCCGGCAGCGCCGACCTGGCGGCTGCCTCGCGCCCGATCAAGGACAGCGAGCAGGCCGAACTCCAGGCCCTGGGCAACCTGACCAGTGCCGAAGCAGAGCAGGTCATCGGCCTCGACGGCGTCGCGGTGCTGGTCCACCCTGACAACCCTCTGCCGCAACTGACCATCGAGCAACTGGCGAAGATCTTTTCCGGGCAGATCACCACCTGGGAAGCACTCGGCGTCGGCGGCGGACCGATCCGCCTGTATGCCCGTGACGACCGCTCCGGCACCTGGGAAACCTTCAAGAGCCTGGTACTCGATCCGCACCAGCAGGTCCTGGCCGAGAACACCCGGCGCTTCGAGTCCGGCGAAGAACTCAGCGAAGCCGTGCGCAACGACCGCCATGCCATCGGTTTCAGCAGCCTGAGCACGGTGCACGGCGCGCGGGTCCTGGCCGTCGCCGACGGTGCCTCGCGGGCGATGCTGCCGAGCCCGGAGCAGATCGCCAGCGAGGATTACCCGCTGACGCGTCGCCTGTACTTCTACCTGCCGCCGGCACAGCACAATCCCCTCGCCCGTGCCCTGCTGGCGTTCAGCCAAAGCCCGCAGGGCCAGGCCATCGTCGCCAGCAACGGTTTTATCGACCAGCGCGTGCGCACTATCGACGAACAGCCCCAGGCGGACATGCCGCCAAGCTACCGCCGTCTGTCTAGCGAAGCCAGGCGGCTGTCGGTCAACTTCCGCTTCCAGGAAGGCAGCGCGACGCTCGACAACAAGGCCCTGAGCGACATCCAGCGGCTGGCCGAGTACCTCAAGCAGAACCGCAAGCTGGACAACAAGGTGGTGCTGGTGGGCTTCGGCGATGCCAAGGATGACGCCCGTCGCGCCGACCTGCTGTCGCGTCTGCGCGCAATGGCGGTGCGCCGCGAACTGGTCAGGGCCGGCGTGACCCTGCGCGATGTCATCGGCCTCGGCGCCGAGCTGCCGGTGGCGGCCAATACCGACACCCAGGGCCGGATACGCAATCGACGTGTCGAAGCCTGGGTTTACTGAAGGAGGTTTCGCTCATCCTTGTAAGACCTTGTAACGCTCTCACCCGACCCCGCGCCTGTCGCCGACTAGGCTGAAACATGTGACGCCGGGCCCCTCTGACGGTCATTCGACCGCCATGTCGGAGTCACTTCCACGACATAGGGAGGGGCTCATGACAGCTCTGCATGATTTCATCAATGCCGAATTCCTCGGCACCAGCGGCCTGCTTTGGCTGGCCTTCGTCGTTATCGTCGTCGCCCTGCTGGTCCTCGACCTCGGGGTGCTGCACCGCGACCAACGCGAAATCGAGATGCGCGAGAGCCTGCTGCTCTACGCCGGCTACTTCAGTGTCGGGCTGATGTTCGGCGGCTGGATCTGGTACGAACTCGGCGCCCAGAGCGCCCTGGAGTTCTATACCGGGCTGCTGGTGGAACAGTCGCTGTCGATGGACAACGTCTTCGTCATGGCGATGATCTTCGGCTACTTCGGCATTCCCCGACGCTACCAGCACCGCGTGCTGTTCTGGGGGATCCTCGGGGTGGTGGTGCTGCGGGCGATCATGATCGGCGTCGGCAGCGCCCTGGTGAAGGAGTTCGACTGGATTCTCTACGTGTTCGGCGCCTTCCTGCTGATCACCGGGGTGAAGATGCTGTTCAGCCGCGAGGATTCGCATCCGGACCTGGCCAACAACCCGATGATCAGGTTCATCAAGAAACATGTGCGAGTTACCGACCGCCTGCATGACGCGCACTTCTTCGTGCGTCTGACGCCACCGGGCGGCTCGAAGGCGATTCTCTACGCCACGCCGCTGTTCCTGGCCCTGGTGCTGATCGAGCTGGCCGACCTGGTGTTCGCGGTGGACAGCGTGCCGGCGATCTTCTCCATCACCCAGGACCCGTTCATCGTCTACACCTCGAACATCTTCGCCATTCTGGGCCTGCGGGCCCTGTACTTTGCCCTGGCGGCGCTGATGCACAGGTTCGTCTACCTGAAGTACGCGCTGGCGCTGGTGCTGATCTTCATCGGCGGGAAGATCTTCCTGCATGGGTTCATCGGCAAGATCCCGGCGCTGGTGTCGCTGGGGGTGACCTTCGGCTTGCTGGCGGGCGGGGTGGTGTTGTCGCTGTTCAAGACAAGGGCTGAAAAATCACCACAAAAAGAAGGCTGACCGCTAACCTGTGGGAGCTGGCTTGCCAGCGATAGCTATGGTGAATCACTACAGCAATCGCTGGCAAGCCAGCTCCCACAGGGGTTAGCTGCCAACCTTAAGATTAGTGGCTGCTACGCAACATCTCCTTCGGCACATACTTGCCGATCTCGTACTTGCCGATCGCCGCACGGTGCACTTCATCCGGGCCGTCGGCCAGGCGCAGGGTGCGCTGCATCGCGTACATGTAGGCCAGCGGGAAGTCCCCGGAAACCCCGGCGCCACCATGGATCTGGATCGCCCGGTCGATCACCCTCAGCGCCACGTTCGGCGCCACCACCTTGATCTGCGCGATTTCGCTGCGGGCCACCTTGTTGCCTGCGGTGTCCATCATGTACGCCGCCTTCAGGGTCAGCAGGCGGGCCATGTCGATTTCCATGCGCGAGTCGGCGATCTTGTCGACGTTACCGCCCAGCCGCGCCAGCGGACGACCGAAGGCGGTACGCGCCACCGAGCGCTTGCACATCAGTTCAAGGGCCCGTTCGGCCATGCCGATGGAACGCATGCAGTGGTGGATACGGCCAGGACCGAGGCGTCCCTGGGCAATCTCGAAACCACGGCCCTCGCCGAGGATCACGTTCTCGTACGGTACCCGCACGTTCTCGAACAACACCTCGGCATGGCCATGGGGCGCGTCGTCATAACCGAATACCGGCAACGGGCGAACGATCTTCACCCCTGGCGCATCGGTGGGCACGAGGATCATCGAATGCTGCTGGTGGCGCGGGTTGTCCGGATTGCTCAGGCCCATGAAGATCATCACCTTGCAGCGCGGATCGCAGGCGCCGGAGGTCCACCATTTGCGCCCGTTGATCACCCACTCGTCGCCCTGGCGCTCGGCGCGGGCGGCCATGTTGGTCGCGTCGGACGAGGCTACGTCCGGTTCGGTCATGGCGAAGGCGGAACGGATCTCGCCACGCAGCAGCGGTTCCAGCCATTGGCGCTTCTGCTCCTCGCTGCCATAGCGCACCAGCACTTCCATATTGCCGGTATCCGGTGCCGAGCAGTTGAACGGCTCCGGCCCCAGCAGCGAACGGCCCATGATCTCGGCCAACGGCGCATATTCCAGGTTGGTCAGGCCGGCGCCCAGCTCCGACTCGGGCAGGAACAGGTTCCACAGGCCCTCGGCCTTGGCCTTGTTCTTCAGCTCTTCCATGATCGCCGTCGGCTGCCAGCGATCACCCTCGGCGACCTGGCGCTCGAACACCGCTTCGGCGGGATAGACATAGGCATCCATGAACGCCGTGACGCGCTCGCGCAGGGCCTGGACCTTGGGTGTGTAGGCGAAATCCATCAGCAGTACCTTCTTCGGGAAAGGGATCTGCAACGGATGCTAGAACACCGGTCAAAATCCACCTAGTCTATTTTCAGCGTGTATAAACATTCATAACCGATATATGATCGGCCGATAACACCAACAAGAGCAGTGCCCATGAACCTGAACAAGGTCGACCTGAATCTGTTCATCGTTTTCGATGCGATCTACACCGAAGCCAACCTGACCCGTGCCGGGCAGATCGTCGGCATTACCCAGCCGGCGGTGTCCAACGCCCTGGCCCGGCTGCGCGAAACCTTCAACGATCCGCTGTTCGTGCGTACTGCCCAGGGCATGGTGCCGACGCCGATGGCGCAGAACATCATCGGCCCGGTGCGCAACGCCCTGTCGCTGTTGCGCGTATCGGTGCAGGAAAGCCGGATCTTCAACCCGTTGCAGGCCAACAAGACGTTCCGCATCAGCATGACCGACCTCACCGAGGCGGTGGTCCTGCCGCCGCTATTCCAGCGCCTGCGCCGCCTGGCGCCGGCGGTGGTGATCGAAAGCTTCCTGTGCAAGCGCCGCGAGACCACCAAGGAGCTGGCCGCCGGGCGCCTGGACTTCGCCGTGGATGCGCCGCTCAACACCGACCCGCAGGTGCGCCACGTCAAGCTGATGCAGGACCAGTACGTCTGCGCCCTGCGCCAGGGGCATCCGATGGCGAAGGAGCGGATCAGCCTCGACGAGTACATGGGCATGACTCATATCCATATCTCCAGCCGCCGCAACGGTCTGGGTTACGTGGACCTGGCACTGGGCAAGATGGGCCTGCAACGGCGCATCGCCCTGCGCTCGCAGCATTACCTGATGGCCTCCCAGGTGCTGCAGCAGACCGATATGGTGATGACCGTGCCGGAGCGTTTCGCCCGGCGTCATCAACTGAACTACGTACGCTTGCCGGTGAACGATGTGCCGCCACTGGAAACCCATCTGTACTGGCATGAAAGCACCGACCAGGACCCGGCCAACCGCTGGATGCGCGAGCAGATGATCGAGTTGTGCCAGGCGGTGGTGGCGCAGGATGAGCGGGAGGCGAAGCAGTAGGCGGGAGCCGGTCTGCGGCAGGGAGTGCGTGGTTCCCTGCCCCGGACCGGCTTGTTGCTCAAGGTGTTCTCGAGGGCCCTATCGCTGGCAAGCCAGCTCCCACAGGGTCAGCGTAGTAAGCGGGCCCACCGTTTGACTCCAGCCCCCGGGGGGACTGGCTTGCCAGCGATAGGGCCCTCGGGAACAGAAGATCAGAAGGTCATTTCCTTCACATCGTCGGCCACGATCAGCTTGCCCGCGGTCTTCTCGATGATTTCCTCGACACTTACCCCAGGCGCCGTCTCCTTGAGGATGAAGGCGCCATTGTCGATTTCCAGGTAGGCCAGGTCGGTCAGCACCTTGCGGATGCAGCCGGCGCCGGTCAGCGGCAGGCTGCAGCGCGGCAGCAGCTTGGACTCGCCATCCTTGGATGCATGGGTCATGGTGACGATGATGTTCTCGGCACCGGCCACCAGGTCCATCGCCCCGCCCATGCCCTTGACCAGCTTGCCGGGGATCATCCAGGAGGCGATGTTGCCTTCCACGTCCACTTCGAAGGCGCCGAGCACGGTGAGATCGACATGCCCGCCGCGGATCATCGCGAAGGATTCGGCCGAGTTGAAGATCGACGCGCCACGGCGGGCGGTCACGGTCTGCTTGCCGGCGTTGATCATGTCGGCATCGAGCTGGCCTTCGCTGGGGAATTCGCCCATGCCCAGCAGGCCGTTTTCCGATTGCAGCATCACGTCCATATCGGCGGGGACGTAGTTGGCCACCAGTGTCGGAATGCCGATGCCGAGGTTGACGTAGTAGCCGTCCTTGAGTTCGCGGGCGACGCGCTGGGCCATTTGTTCGCGGGTAAGTGCCATGGTCAGGATCTCTTCGTTGTTCTGGGGACGGGTCAGGCTTTGACGGTGCGCTTTTCGATGCGCTTCTCGAAAGTGCCGACGATGACCCGGTCGACATAGATGCCCGGGGTGTGGATCTCGCTTGGCAGCAGCACGCCCGGTTCGACGATCTCCTCGACCTCGACCACGGTGATCCGGCCGGCGGTGGCGGCCAGCGGGTTGAAGTTCTGTGCGGTGTTGCGGTACACCACGTTGCCGTAGTGGTCGGCCTTCCAGCCCTTGACGATGGCGAAGTCGCCGGTGATGGCTTCTTCGAGGATGTAATGGCGCCCGTTGAACTGGCGCACTTCCTTGCCTTCGGCGACCGGGGTGCCGTAGCCGGTGGCGGTGTAGAAGGCCGGGATCCCGGCGCCACCGGCGCGCATCTTCTCGGCCAGTGTGCCTTGCGGGGTGAGTTCCACTTCCAGTTCGCCACTAAGCAACTGGCGTTCGAATTCAGCGTTCTCGCCTACATAGGAGGCGATCATCTTGCGGATCTGGCGGTCTTCCAGGAGCACGCCGAGGCCGAAGCCATCGACACCGCAGTTGTTGGAGACCACGGTCAGGCCGGTGACACCGCGGCGCTTGATCTCGGCAATGAGATTCTCGGGAATGCCGCAGAGGCCGAAACCGCCGGCCAGTACCGTCATGTCGTCGGTCAGGCCTTCGAGGGCCTGTTCATAGGTTGCTACGCGCTTGTCCAGTCCGGCCATGTGATCCGCCTTGTTGTCGTTGTAGGGCTGGACGGATCTTCCTCTCTGAGGACTGATTTGTTAATTTTGTTTTTCTCATTGATTGATTTGGATTTCAAAACAATTCCATGAACCTCAAGCAATTGCGCGCCTTCGTCGCGGTCGCCACCTACCAGAGCTTCGCCCAGGCCGGTGAGCACCTGCATATATCGCAGCCTGCGCTGAGCCTGACCATCAAGGGTCTGGAAGAGCAACTCGGCGGCGCCCTGCTCAGCCGTACCACGCGCAGTGTCAGCCTGACTCCGGAAGGCCAGGTCCTGTTGCCCCTGGCCCGGCAACTGCTGGCCGACTGGGACAACACCGAGGAGTTGCTGCGCCAGCACTTCACCCTGCAGTTGGGGCGGGTGTCGATCGCCGCCATGCCGGCCTTCGCCGGCAACCTGCTGCCGCCGGTGCTCAAGCTGTTTCGCCAGCGCTACCCGCGGGTGACCGTCACGGTGCATGACGTGATCAATGAACAGGTACTGGAACTGGTCCGGCATCGGCGCGTGGAGCTGGGCATCGGTTTCGAGCCGGAATCCAGCGAGCCGTTGCTGTTCCGGCCGTTGTACCTGGACCGTTTCGTCGCCGTGGTGCCGAAGGACTCGCCGCTGGCAGGGCAGGCCCAGGTGAGCTGGACGGAGTTGCTGCGCGAGGATTTCATTGCGCTGCAGCGACCGTCGGCGGTGCGCCTGCTGCTGGAACGGCATGTGGCGGCGGATCACGGCAAGCTGGCGGTGGCGTTCGAAAGTCATCAGTTGTCTACCATTGGCCGGATGGTCGCCAACGGGCTGGGGGTCAGTGCCGTGCCGGCGCTGTGCATCGGCCAGATGCGCGAGCTGGGAGCGCAGTGCGTGGCGCTGGTGGAGCCGGTGGTGGAGCGCAGGATCGGTGTGACGATGCTGGCGGATCATAAATTGTCGGCAGCGGCGCAGGCGGTTTTGGATGTGTTGGTGGCTGAGGTCACCGATCCTGGTTGTGATTTGTGGTGTGGCTGATGGCCTCATCGCTGGCAAGCCAGCGATGAGGCCAGAACATTCAGGAGGAGTTTGACAGATGAGAACGACAACACTCGGCAACCATCAGGCCCCGGTCATCGGCCAGGGCACCTGGTACATGGGTGAAGACCCGGGTCAGCGCCGGCGTGAGGTCGCCGCCCTGCAGCAAGGCATCGACCTCGGCCTGACACTGATCGATACCGCGGAGATGTACGCTGAAGGCGGCGCCGAGGAAGTGGTCGGCGAAGCCCTGGCCGGGCGCCGGGACCAGGTTTTCCTGGTCAGCAAGGTGTACCCGCACAACGCCAGCCGCCAAGGGGCCATCGCCGCCTGCGAGCGCAGCCTGCAACGCCTGGCCACCGACCATATCGACCTGTACCTGTTGCACTGGCGCGGCCAGTACCCGCTGGAAGAAACCGTGGAGGCCTTCGAGCGCCTGCGCGAAGCGGGCAAGATCGGGCGCTGGGGGGTATCCAACTTCGATAGCGACGATATGCGCGAACTGGACAATCCGGCCTGCGCTACCGACCAGGTGCTGTACAACCCGGAGCAACGCGGCATCGAGTTCGACCTGCTGCCCTGGTGCCGCGAACACCAGGTACCGGTCATGGCCTACTGCCCGCTGGCCCAGGCCGGGCGCCTGCTGCGCCATCCGGTTCTGGCGCAGGTCGCCGAACGCCACGGCGTCACACCCGCCCAGGTCAGCCTGGCCTGGGTCACCCGCAATGACGGGGTGATCGCGATCCCCAAGGCGGTGGAGCCACGCCATGTACAGCTCAATGCGGCGGCAGGCCGGCTGGGCCTCGATGCCGAGGACCTGCAAGCCATCGACCAGGCCTTCCCTGCCCCGACCCGCAAGCAACGCCTGGCGGTGGTCTGACCCTCAGTGAAAGTCCCGGCTACGCACATCCAGCCCGCTCAATAGCGGGCTGAGATCTTCCAGGCGCCGGGCGATCAGATGGCGTACGCCATCGGCGAACTCCAGCTTGCCGCGTACCTGCATCAGTTGTGCACCTACCAGCACCCGTCGCTGGCGCTCGGCCAGATCGCGCCAGACCACCACGTTGAGCATGCCGAACTCGTCTTCCAGGGTAACGAAGGTCACCCCGCTGGCGGTCTGCGGGCGCTGCCGACCGACTACTAGCCCGGCCACGCTGATGCTGTCGCCATGCGCCACATCGTCCAGCGCCCGCGAACTGCGACAGCCCAGGGCGGTGAGACGACGGCGCAGCAGGCTCAGGGGATGCGGGCCAAGGGTGGTGCCGATGCTGTTGTAGTCGGCGAACAGGTCCTCGCCCACGCTGGGCGCGGGCAACGCCACCGCGATTTCCGGAGTCGGCTCGATGCCGGCGAACAAGGGGAGTTGCGCCTGCACCGCGGCCACTTCCCAGCGCGCCTGGTAACGGTGCCCCGCCAGTGCAGCGAGTGCACCGGCATCGGCCAGCAGGTCGCGGGCGCGGTTGTCGAGCCCGGCGCGCAGGCACAGGTCACCGACATCGCGGAACGCCTGTACTTCCCGCACCCGGGCCAGACGCCGGGCATCCTCTTCGCGAAACCCGCGCACCTGCCGCAGGCCGATACGCAGTGCCAGCGCGCCGCCCTGCCCCGGTTCCAGGCTGCAATCCCAGTGGCTGTGCCGGACATCCACCGGGCGAATCTCGATGGCATGCCTGCGCGCGTCCTGGAGGATCTGGTCCGGACTGTAGAAACCCATGGGCCAGCTGTTGATCAGGGCGCAGGCAAAGATCGCCGGCTCATGGCACTTGAGCCAGCAACTGGCGTAGGTCAGCAGGGCGAAACTGGCGGCATGGGACTCGGGGAAACCGTAGCTGCCGAAGCCCTTGATCTGCTCGAAGATACGTTCGGCGAACGCCAGGTCGTAGCCGTTGCGCAGCATGCCCTCGGTGAGGCGAACGCGATGCGGCTCGAGCCCGCCATGACGCTTCCAGGCCGCCATGGAGCGACGCAACTCGTCGGCTTCGCCGGGGGTGAAGTCGGCGGCGACGATGGCCAGGGACATGACCTGCTCCTGGAACAGCGGTACGCCGAGGGTGCGTTCGAAGACCGCCTTGAGCTTTTCCGAGGGATAGACCACCTCTTCCTGATTGTTTCGCCGACGCAGGTAGGGATGCACCATGTCCCCCTGAATCGGCCCCGGCCGCACGATCGCCACCTGGATAACCAGGTCGTAGAACTTCTGCGGCCTGAGCCTAGGCAGCATGGCCATCTGCGCCCGCGACTCGATCTGGAACACACCGATGGTGTCGGCGCGGCTGATCATGTCGTAGGTCGGGCGGTCGTCCGCCGGGATTGCGGCGATGCTCAGGCGCTTGCCGCGATGCACCTCGTAGAGATCGAAACAGCGGCGCAAGGCGCTGAGCATGCCCAGCGCCAGTACATCGACCTTGAGCAGGCCCATCATGTCGAGGTCGTCCTTGTCCCACTGGATCACCGTGCGCTCTTGCATGGCGGCGTTCTCCACCGGCACCAGGGTATCCAGCGGCTGCTCGCTGATAACGAAGCCGCCGGGGTGCTGGGACAGGTGCCGGGGGAAGCCCATCAGCTCGCCGGTCAGGGTCAAGACCCGGTGCAGCAGCGGGCTGTCCGGGTCGAAGCCGGCTTCCACCAGGCGCTCGGGCGACGGCACCCGGTCGCTCCAGCGCCCGCAGCAGTCGGACAAGGCGCCCAGCTGGTCCGGCGGCAGGCCCAGCACCCGGCCGATATCACGTATCGCGCCGGAGGCATGGTAAGTGCTGACCACCGCCGTCAGGGCGGCGCGATGGCGACCGTAACGCCTGAACACGTATTGCAGGACTTCCTCGCGGCGGTCGTGCTCGAAGTCCACGTCGATATCCGGCGGCTCCTTGCGTTCACGGGACAGGAAGCGTTCGAACAGCAGGCTGGTCTGGCTCGGGTCCAGCTCGGTGATGCCGAGGACGAAACACACCACCGAATTGGCCGCCGAGCCACGGCCCTGGCACAGGATGCCCTGCTCGCGGGCGAAGCGGACGATGTCATGGACGGTGAGGAAGTAGGACTCGTATTCAAGGTCGGTGATCAGTTGCAGTTCGTGTTCCAGTGCTTGGCGATTCTTGTCGCTGATGCCCGCCGGCCAGCGCGTGGGGATTCCTCGCTCGCAGAGGTCGCGCAGCCAGGCGCCGGCGGTGTAGCCCTGGGGCACGATTTCGTGGGGGTACTGATAGTTGATGTCGCGCTTGAGTTCGAAGTGACAGCGTGCGGCGATCCGCGTGGTTTCCTCCAGCAAGGCCGGTGGATACAGCGCGGCCAGCTGTTCGAGCGGACGCAGATGGCGCTCGCCATTGGCGAACAGGCGGTGCCCGGCCTCGGCAACGGTGGTGTGATGACGGATGGCGGTCATGCAGTCCTGCAAGGCTCGTCGCCCCCGGCTGTGCATATGCACGTCGCCGCAGGCCAGCGGGCGGATATCCAGCTCGCGGGCCAGGGCCAGCAAGTCCTGCAGGCGCTGGCGGTCGTCATGGCCGTGGTGCAGGTGCACGGCCAGCCACAGGCGCTCGCCGAAAATCTCGCGCAGCCAGCGGCCAGGGGCCGGGTCGTCCGTAGCATCCGCAACCCAGAGCGCCAGCAGGCCGTCCATGGGTTGTTCGAAGTCTTCGCGCAGAACCCGGTAGCTGCCCTTTTCCGTACGCCGCCGGGCCTGGGTGATCAAGCCGCACAGACGCTGGTAACCCGTCGGGCTTTCCACCAGCAGCACCAGCTTCGGGCCGTCTTCCACGCGCATCTCGCTGCCGACGATCAGCGGCAGTTCGACCTTTCTCGCCGCATCCCAGGCCCGGACGATCCCGGCCAGGGTGCATTCGTCGGTGATCGCCAGGGCCTTGTAGCCCTGCTGTTTCGCTCGCCCGAACAGCTCCATCGCACTCGATGCCCCGCGCTGGAAACTGAAGTTCGACAGGCAATGCAGCTCGGCATAACCACTCATGCGAACCAGCCTTGCAGCCACAGCGGGCTGTCGCGGCTTTCGCCCAACTGGCGATAAGCCCAGCCGCGCTGGCCGGCGGCGGTCTCCACCAGGTAGTAGTCACGGCGCACATCGCCGCCATCCCACCAGCCGGACTCGATGCGCTCCGGCCCGGCCAGCAGGCGCAGGCCGTTCAGCGGCAGGGATCGCGGCGCTTCCAGCAACCAACCGGGACGCGGTGCCGGACCAGGAGCGCAGGTAGCCGGCAGATCAGCACTGCGCCAGGCATATTCCGGACGGTGATCGGCCACCACGCCCACGGTACGCACCGCATCATCGCCGAGACGGGCCCGCAGGCGTTCGCGCAACTGCTCCCAACCCTGTTGCTGCTGGGCCCTGGCCGAGAACAATTCGCCGGCCAGGGGCACGAAGGCCGGCAGTTCCTCGGCGCTTAAGCGCAGGTTGCGCACTGCAGCGCGCAGGCTCAGTTGCTCCAGGCGGCCGCGGGCCAGCTCCAGCAGGCGCCCGGCGTCGCGTTCGGCCGCCAGCAGGCCGACCTGCAGCCGCGTGTCGGCGCCCTCGGCATGCTCCAGGAACAGGTCGAAGCGCTGCACCCCGGCATCGCGCCCGGCAAGAAAGGCGGCCAGGTCCTCGATCATCCGCCGTAGCGGAAACAGCAGGGCCTGGCTGGACTCCACATCGAAGTTCAGTTCCAGCCGCGACTCGAAACGGTCCGGCGGCAGGTAGCAGTCCAGGGCCATGGCACGCAGCCCCAGCAAACGGTCCAGATGCAGTTGCACCTGGGCGGGAAAACGCCTGGCCAGGGTTTCGCGGGGCAGCGTCAATACCTGGTGCAAGTGGCGCAGGCCCATGCGGCTGAAGGCCGTGGCGGCGTCCGCAGGCAGGCCAAGGCGATCGATGGGCATGGCCGCCAGTGCGGCACGGGTGAGCTCGGCATCGCTGGCTGCCAGCCCGTCATGGGCATTGGCCAGCATCCGCGCCGCCACCGGGTTGCTGGCCAGGACGATACGGTGGCTGAAGCCCAGGGTCTTCAATTCCTTGCGCAAGCAGGCCTCGAACCTGGGCCAGGGTCCGAACAGGCCCAGGCTGGATTCCACTTCGAGCAGCAGGGCACGGGGGTAATGCAGGCTGACCTGGGAACTGAAGCGGTAGGCCCAGGCGGCAAGCAACTGCTGCTGGCACTCGGTAGCAGCAGGATCGTGCTCCACCGTGGTGAAACCGCCGGCCAGGGCCTGGGCCGTGGCCAGGCTTTGCCCGGCGCGCAGGCCAAGGGCCCGGGCAGGCGGATTGACCGCCTGCACTATCCGGCGATTGGCCGGACCGGTAATCAGAACCAGCGGTTGATCGGCGTCTTCACGCCTGCGCAGGACACTGTCGAGCGCCAGTTGCGGTAACAGGATGCAAGCCCAGAGCATGGCGTCTCACCCTGTGCGTCCGCTGGCGGCGATTGGCCGGGCCGGCGCCAGCCCGCCACGGCACTTGAGTACCCGCCATTGCGCCGGCTTGCTATCGACAGCGATGCGCAGGGCCGCAGGCGACGGATTGAGCCCAGCACCCTGGTCGCGACAGGCGAAGGCCAGGGCCTGGCCGGTTTCGGCAGCCACCTGCAAACGCCGTAATGCACGGTCATCGGCACGCTGTGGCCAGCACAGCACGGCGGCGCAACTGCCGGAGCGCAGGCATTGCTCGGCAGCCCACAGGCTTTCCTTGCTGCCCGCCTCGATCACCGACAGCCAGCGCAAATCCACGCCCGCGGCCTGCCAGGCCGGAGGATAGGGAATGAACGGCGGAGCCACCAGCACCACCCGCTCACCAGCCGAGGTCAGCCGTGCCAGGCTGGGCCAGAGCAGTTGCAGCTCACCCGCGCCCTCCTGCGCCAGCAACAGCTCGCTGAGCGCGGCCGCCGGCCAGCCACCGCCAGGCAGCACCGCATCCAGTGCGGCATGCCCTGTGGGCTGCAGGCCATGGTCCTCGACCACCGGCCGGCCTTTCCAGACACGGCGGGTATCGAGCAGCCCGTCGAGGCTGACCACCGCGCCCATCAGTCACGCCTGACCAGGCCGCAGAACACGCCTTCGATGACGAAGTCGCGGTCCGGACCGACAATGATCGGCTCATAGGCCGGGTTGCGCGGCAGCAAGCGGTAGTGGCCGTTGCCACGTTCGAAACGCTTGATGGTCACCTCGCCATCGAGGCGCGCGACCACGATCTGGCCGTCCCGGGGGTCGGGCTGCTGGCGGATGCCCACCAGGTCGCCGTCGAGGATGCCGTCGTCGATCATCGAATCGCCACGGACCTTGAGCAGGTAGTCCGGGCTGCGGCTGAACAGGTGGGCATCGAGCAGCAACTGCTCGTGGATATCCACGTCCGGGCCGATCGGCCGGCCCGCCGCCACCTGGCCAAGCACCGGGATGTCCAGCACCTCGGGCCGACGCAAGGGACCGGCCAGGCGGATGCTACGCGCCTGGTTCGGCGTGATCTCGATGAAACCGGCCTCGCAAAGGGCCTGGACATGCTTGCGCGCCACGCTGCGCGAGGCGAAACCGAAGGCCTGGGCGATATCGGAAAGGCTCGGCGGCCGCCCTTCTCCGGTGATGCGATCACGGATGAAGGTGAGGATGGCGCTGCGTTTGGGAGAGAGTCTGGTCATGGGATACATTTGTACTCTTTTCGTACTCCACTGACCAGCACCATCGATCGGCGGGTATGATGGCCGTTCATCGCTCTACGGATATGCACCATGCTCGACGCCCTGCTTTTCGACCTCGACGGTACCCTGGCCGATACCGACAAGCTTCACCTGCTGGCCATGCAGCAGTTGCTGCACGAGGATGGCCGTACCCTGACCGAGGCGGAATTCGAGGCGCATATCAGCGGACGGGCCAATGCCGACCTGTGCCGCTACCTGTTTCCCGACCGGCCGGTAAACGAACACCGGGCCTTTGCCGACCGCAAGGAGGCGCGCTTTCGCGAACTGTCGCCGAGCTTGCAGCCGACGCCGGGTCTGCTCCGCCTGCTGGAGTACGCCGAGAACCGTGGCATCGGCATGGCGGTGGTGACCAATGCACCGCGGGCCAATGCCGAGCACATGCTCCAGGCGCTGGACCTGGCCGGGCGTTTCGAGCACGTGCTGGTGGCGGAGGAACTGCCGAAAGCCAAGCCGGACCCGCTGCCCTACCTCACCGGGTTGCAACGTTTGAATGCGCAGGCCGGGCAGGCACTGGCCTTCGAGGATTCGGTGCCGGGGGTCAAGGCCGCCAGTGGTGCGGGGATCTTTACCGTGGGGTTGTCGACGAGCCAGACGGTGGAGGCGTTGAGGGCGGCGGGGGCGCAGTTGGTGGTGGCGGATTTCAAGGATGAGCGGTTGTGGGAAGTGATTGGGCGGATGACAGGTAAATAGAGGTTGTCCGGGCCATTTATCGCTGGCAAGCCAGCTCCCACAGGGTCCGAGTCGCTGCAAAACCCTGTGGGAGCTGGCTTGCCAGCGATGAGGCCCTGAAGGACACCGCCAATCACCTTGACGTATACGTCAACCTGGCTTTAGGTTAGGCGCCATATCGCCTTCACGCAGAGCCAGCCCATGAGCAGCCAGACCTACAGTATTTCCGACCTGTCCCGCGAGCTGGACATCACCACCCGGGCCATCCGCTTCTACGAGGAACAAGGTTTGCTGAGCCCCGAGCGGCGCGGCCTGGAACGGGTCTATTCGGCACGCGACAAGGTCAGCCTGAAACTGATCCTGCGTGGCAAGCGCATCGGTTTTTCCCTCGCCGAGTGCCGCGAACTGATCGAGCTGTACGACCCCACCGGCGGCAATACCCGGCAGCTCAACAGCATGCTGGCGAAGATCGCCGAGCGCCGTGCCCAGCTGGAGCAGCAATTGCTCGACATCCAGCAGATGCAACTGGAACTGGATACCGCCGAAGAACGTTGCCAGCAGGCGCTGGCAGCAACCCTGAACACGCAGAACAACAACGGCCATTGAGCCCCACCAGGAAGCCCCCCGCCATGCCATTGCCCGCCAAAGTGCGTCTGGTCGAAGTCGGTCCCCGCGACGGCCTGCAGAACGAAGCCCAACCCATCAGCGTCGCCGACAAGGTGCGCCTGGTCGACGACCTGACCGATGCCGGCCTGTCCTACGTCGAAGTGGGCAGTTTCGTCTCGCCGAAATGGGTGCCGCAAATGGCCGGTTCGACCGAAGTCTTCGCCGGCATCCGCCAGCAGCCGGGCGTCACTTATGCCGCCCTGGCACCGAACATGCGCGGCTTCGAGGACGCCCTCGCCGCCCGGGTCAAGGAAGTCGCGGTGTTCGCCGCCGCCTCCGAGGCCTTCTCCCAGCGCAATATCAACTGCTCGATCAGCGAGAGCCTGCAACGCTTCGTGCCGATCATGGAGGCTGCGCGCCAGCACGGTGTGCGGGTACGCGGCTATGTGTCCTGCGTGCTCGGCTGCCCCTACGAGGGCGAGGTGGACGCGGCCCAGGTCGCCGCCGTGGCCCGCGAGCTCTATGAAATGGGCTGCTATGAAGTGTCCCTCGGCGACACCATCGGCACCGGCACCCCGGGGGCTACCCGTCATCTGTTCAACGTGGTCGGCGCCCAGGTGCCACGCCCGCACCTGGCCGGGCATTTCCACGACACCTACGGCCAGGCCCTGGCCAACGTCTATGCCAGCCTGTTGGAAGGTATCAACGTGTTCGACAGCTCGGTCGCCGGCCTCGGCGGCTGCCCGTACGCCAAGGGCGCCAGCGGCAATGTGGCCAGCGAGGACATGGTGTACATGCTGCAAGGCCTGGGCATCGATACCGGGATCGACCTGGAGCGGTTGATCGCCGCTGGCCAGCGCATCAGCGCCGTGCTCGGTCGCGCCACCGGCTCGCGGGTAGCACGTGCGCGTAACGCCTGCTGAGGAAGTGGTAACACTGTGCACTCGGTCACAAAGTGTTACCGCCTACCCACTGCCTAGGGAAATTCCGGGTAACACGGAAACAAATCAGCGGTTTTTCCCGCGCAGGCTTTTCCACCAAATTCTTCAAATCATTGATTTTATTGGATTTCTAAAAGTTGGCACGGCACCTGCTTTATCTCTGGCACAACAAGAATAAAAAATGCGGCATACCCAATAAAAACAAGACGTACCGGATCTGACATAACAAGAACAATACGGCAGAGACGAAGCTAACTGATTTTTTTGAAGTGGATGGCTTTTCCGGGGCGTGCCCCGCAACCAGACAGAGAACAATAAAACTACCTCAAGGTAGCGCCCGTCACGGTTGGATCAGCAATGATGAAGGTCGATCAGCGCTCAAAAAAATACGTTTGCTCTTGACCCCGGATGGGGGTCGCACAAAACAGCGACAAGAGGCAACGGTTGACAAAAACAACAACAGACCGCCCTCCAATAACAAAAAAGAGCACGCAACAATCTTTGAGGGGAGCTTCGGCTCCCCTCAGTGCATTCAGGCCTTGCCATTTTCCTCCTTGTCTCCCTCCTCCTTGCGCTTCCTTTTGTGCTCCTGGTCCTCGAACAGGTCCACCACCCACGGCATGATCGAAAACACCACCAGCGCCAATATCGTGCTGAACAGCGCCGTGGCCTCGCGGCCCATTCCGGCGGCCACGCCTATGGCGGCGGTCATCCACAGGCCCGCGGCGGTGGTCAGGCCCTTGACGTGACTGGCGTCCAGATCGTGCCCCTTGAGGATGGTACCGGCACCGAGGAAACCGATCCCGGCGACGATCCCCTGCACCACCCGGCTCAGCGCCGCATCGTCAGCCCCGGCCATGCGCGGGACCAGGACGAACAGTGCCGCACCGATGGCCACCAGCATATGGGTGCGCACCCCGGCGGCCTTGCCTTTCATCTCGCGCTCGAAACCGAGCACCGCCCCCAGAAGCGCGGCCATCAGCAGGCGTACCGAAACCTGGGTCAATTGTTTCGCATCGGTAATGTCGGCGAACTCCGCCACAAGCGTCATCCACACTTCATCCCACCAGGCATCCATGGCGTTTTCCTTGTCAGTGCTGTCAGTCGATGGACAACAGCCGCTTCGACAAAGTGCGATGCAACCGCTGATCGGCTCGAGGCCGCAAGCGGGACGGGCCGATGGTCTACCCCATAGGCCCTTTGCACGAGGAACACACCATGCCCATCCAGATCGATGACACCACCCGGCGCTGCACCCTGATCAGCGAAGAACTGAATATCGAAGGCAACGCCAGCGAAGTGCAGGTGTTGACCGACGAGAACCTGCGCATGTCCGTGGCCGAACTGGCCGGCAAGCGCGTGCCGATCACCGAAGCGGAAGCCGATGCGCTGACCGTGGCTGGTGCGGTGGATGGTCGCAGGCACCTGAAAAGCAGCGCTCCAGGCTCGATAATCTAAGGCCTGCAGGGCTTTTTCGGAAAATCTGATACGGTTTTTATCGGGATACCTGAATCTGTTCTGAATACAGATCGCTCGCCATAGTGCCCTGGCCTGATCGAGGCCTGATGAGCGACGAACCATGAGCGAACCTATTCCCGTCAAGATCGTTGAAGTTGCCGAGCCGACCCACAAGAAGAAGGCCGCCAGCAGCGACCAGCAGATCTTCACCCGCAGCTTTACCGGCCTGTACCGCAACCTGCGCCTGGGTGGCGCAGGTTTTCTCTTCCTGTTGTTCTTCGCCACCGCCTGGCTGGAATGGGGTGGCCGCCAGGCCGTGCTCTGGGACTTGGCCGAGAGCAAATTCCATATCTTCGGCGCGACGTTCTGGCCACAGGATTTCATCCTGCTCTCGGCGCTGCTGATCATCTGCGCCTTCGGCCTGTTCGCCATCACCGTGTTCGCCGGGCGGGTCTGGTGCGGCTATACCTGCCCGCAAAGCACCTGGACCTGGCTGTTCATGTGGTGCGAGAAGGTCAGCGAAGGCGACCGCAACCAGCGCATGAAACTGGACAAGGCGCCGTGGGGGCCGAACAAGCTGGCCCGCCGCGCCCTCAAGCACAGTCTCTGGCTGGCCATCAGCCTTCTGACGGGCCTGACCTTCGTCGGCTATTTCACGCCGATCCGCCCTCTGGCTGAAGAACTGTTCACCTTGCAGGCCGGTGGCGTCAGCCTGTTCTGGATCCTGTTCTTCACCGGCGCCACCTATATCAATGCAGGCTGGTTGCGCGAGGCGGTGTGCATGCACATGTGTCCCTACGCCCGTTTCCAGAGTGTGATGTTCGACAAGGACACCCTGGCCGTGGCCTATGACCCGCGTCGCGGCGAGAACCGCGGTGCACGCAAGAAGGACCAGGACTACAAGGCGGCCGGTCTCGGCGACTGCATCGACTGCACGATGTGCGTACAGGTCTGCCCGACTGGCATCGACATTCGCGACGGCCTGCAGATGGAATGCATCGGTTGCGCCGCCTGCATCGACGCCTGCGACAGCATCATGGACAAGATGAACTACCCGCGCGGCCTGATCGGCTACAAGTCCGAGCACAGCCTGCAAGGCGGGCGCACCCACTGGCTGCGCCCGCGCCTGCTGGGCTACGTCACCGTGCTGGTAGTGATGATCGGTGCCCTGGTTATCGCCCTGCATGAACGGCCGATGCTGTCCATGGACGTCATCAAGGACCGCGGCCTGTTCCGGGAGAATGCCCGCGGTCAGATCGAAAACATCTACATGCTCAAGGTGATCAACAAGACCCAGGTAGCGCAGAACTACCAGTTGCGCTTGCTGGATGCCGAGGGCTTCGAACTGCATGGCCAGACCTACTTCAGCGTTCCCGCCGGGGAAATGGCCGAGCTGCCGGTATCGGTGGCGATGCTGGGCGAACGGGCAACCAGCAGTTCGCAGGAACTGGACTTCGAACTGGTGGACAGCGACGAACCGGCGATCCGCGCCGTGGCCCGCAGCCGCTTCGTTGCCCCGCTCAACCGCTGATCCCCTACACTGCGTGCACTTCGAACCAGCAGAGCCATGATGAAACGCTACGAGAAATTCGCCGACGACATTGCCGAACTGATCTACACCGGGGTCCTCGGACCCGGCCAGCGCGTGCCGTCGGTGCGCTACGCCAGCCAGACCCACGGGGTCAGCCCGTCCACGGTGTTCCAGGCCTACTACCTGCTGGAGCGCCGCGGGCTGATCCGCGCGCGGCCGCGCTCGGGGTATTTCGTCAACGCCCATGCGCCGAAACCGTTCAGCGAACCACGGATCGGCGAGCCGGCCATCGAGTCCACCGAGGTCGACGTCAGCGAACTG
The DNA here is from genome assembly GCF_029836855.1 of Pseudomonas sp. GD04058. Lineage (NCBI taxonomy): Bacteria > Pseudomonadati > Pseudomonadota > Gammaproteobacteria > Pseudomonadales > Pseudomonadaceae > Pseudomonas > Pseudomonas sp. GD04058. The sequence continues at coordinate 35,996 of NZ_JAOECN010000004.1, read as the reverse complement.
GTGTTCTCCATCCTCGAATCGATCAAGGACCCGCACACCGTGCCGTTCGGCTCGGCGTTCCCCAGCCCTGCCCTGTTCCCCCTGCAACGCCTGGCCCGCTCGCTGGCCAGCGCGACCCGAGACATGGATCCGCGCATGGTGGTCACCGACCTTTCGCCAGGCAATCCGCGACTGCGCCGGCAGATCGCCCTGCGCTACATGGTCGGCGGGCTGATGCTGCCGATGGAGGAACTGCTCATCACCAACGGTGCACTGGAAGCCCTGAACCTGTGCTTGCAGGCGGTGACCGAACCGGGCGACCTGGTGGCGATCGAGGCACCGGCGTTCTACGCCTGCCTGCAGGTGCTTGAGCGCCTCAAGCTCAAGGCCGTGGAAATTCCCGTGCACCCGCGCGAGGGCATCGACCTGGGGGTATTGGCCCAGACCCTGGAGCGGCACCCGGTCAAGGCCGTGTGGTGCATGACCAACTTCCAGAACCCGGTGGGCGCCAGCGTGCCGGAAGAAAAGAAGCGGGCGCTGGTCGAGTTGTTGCGCCAGCACCAGGTGCCGCTGATCGAGGACGACGTTTACGCAGAGCTGTATTACGCCCAGCAGGCGCCGAAGCCGGCGAAAGCCTTCGACACCGAGGGCCTGGTGATGCATTGCAGTTCCTTCTCCAAAAGCCTCGCCCCCGGCTATCGGATTGGCTGGGTAGCCGCCGGACGTTTCGCCCGCACCATCGAACGGCTCAAGCTGATGACTTCGCTGTGCGCCTCGATGCCTGCCCAGGCGGCCATCGCCGACTACCTCCAGCACGGCGGCTACGACCGCCACCTGCGCCGCCTGCGCTATGCCCTGGAAGAACAGAAGAACGCCATGCTCGCCGCCATCGCCCGGCATTTTCCCGCCTCGGTACGGGTCAGCCATCCTTCGGGCGGTTACTTCCTTTGGCTGGAACTGCCGGAGAGCATGGACTCCCTCAAACTGTTCCAGATGGCCCTGGCCCAGGGCATCAGCATCGCCCCGGGGCCGATCTTCTCGCCGACCCGGCGCTTCCGTCATTGCATCCGCTTGAATTACGGCAGCCCCTGGACCGAGCAATCGGAAAAAGCCATGGAAACACTCGGACGGATCGTACGCTCCTTCTAGCCGCCGCATCAGCGGCGGTCTAAAGTGGCGCCATTGGCCTGCGTCCGGACCTTTCCATGCCCTCCCGCGAACTCGACTCCCTGCGCCTGCAACTCCAGACCCTGCAACAACGCAATGCCGCCCTCGAACGGCAACTGCTGCAACAACAGGCGCAGGATGAGGACTTCTACCGCTTTCTGTTCGACACCATGGACGAGGGCTTCTGTGTCATCGAGTTTTTCGATGGCCCCCATGGCCCGCTGAGTGACTACATTCACGTCGTGGCCAACGCCGCCTACGCTCGCCACGCCGGGATTCCCAACGTGGTCGGGCAGAAACTGCGGGAAATGGTCCCCGACGAGGCCGACGACTGGGTCGCCCGTTACGGTGCGGTATTGCGCACTGGCGAGCCCTTGCACTTCGAACAGGAACTGGTCGCCACCGGCCGCGTGCTGTCGGTCACCACCTTCCGCATCGAACCGGCCGAGCGCAAGCAGGTTGCGGTGCTGTTCCAGGACGTGACCGAACGACGCAACGCCGAGCGGGCCGTGCATCGGCTCAACGAGCAACTGGAGCAACGGGTGCGCGACGCGCTGGCCGAACGCCAATTGCTCGCTCAACTGGTGGACAACAGCGTGGCTTGCGTCCAGGTGGTCAGCCCCGACCTGCGCTGGATGGCGATCAACCAGCAGGCCCTCAAGGACTGCTATCACCTCTACGACGAGGCACCGAAGGTCGGCGACCGGGTGGAGCACGTCCTGCGCCGCTTCCCCGCCGATTGCGCGCGGACCCTGTCCTTGTGGCGCCGGGCCCTGGCCGGTGAGGTGTTTATCGAAACCGTCGAGTTCGGCAGCGGTGACCGCCGCCGTCATTACGAACTGCGCTTCAATGCGCTGCACGACGACCAGGGCGAACTGCTTGGCGCCTATCTTTTCGCCTATGACATCAGTGCCCGGGTCGAGGAGCAGCAACGCCTGCTGCGCGCCGAGGAGGCCCTGCGCCAGGCGCAGAAAATGGAAGCGGTGGGCCAGCTCACCGGCGGCATCGCCCATGATTTCAACAACCTGCTCGGCGGCATCCTCGGTGCCCACGAACTGATGCGCCAGCGTCTGGACCAGCAGCGCCACGCCGAACTGCATCCACTGCTGGAAGCCGCCAGCACCTCGGCCCAACGCGCGGCGTCGCTGGTTCACCGCCTGCTGGCCTTTTCCCGACAGCAGACCCTGCAACCCCAGGCCACCGATGTCGGTGCCCTGCTGCGCGACATGGAGGAGCTGATCCAGCGCAGCGTCGGCCCGGCCATCGCGGTTCGCAGCCAGTTCAGGGATGACCTGTGGCCGACCTTCATCGACCCGCCGCAACTGGAAAGCGCCCTGCTCAACCTGTGCATCAATGCCCGGGATGCCCTGCCCAATGGCGGGCTGATCGAAATCGCCATCGACAATATCGAGCTGGACGAAGAACGCGGACGCCCGCTGGACCTGGCCGCAGGGCCGTACCTGTGCCTGAGCGTCGCCGACAACGGCACGGGGATGTCCGCCGATGTCGCGGCGCGGGCCATCGATCCGTTTTTCACCACCAAGCCGCTGGGCCAGGGCACCGGGCTTGGGCTGTCGATGGCCTACGGTTTCGTCCGTCAGTCAGGCGGGCAACTGCGTATCGTCAGCGCCCCTGGCCAGGGCACGCGGATCGAGCTGTACCTGCCGCGCCATCACCAGAGCGCGGCGGCAAGCCCGGCCCGCACTAGCGCGCACAATGTCCCGGGCCTGGGCAGCGGAGCGCGCATCGTGCTGGTGGAAGACCAGGACACCCTGCGCGGGGTGATTACCGAGAGCCTGGAAGAGTCCGGTCACCGGGTCGAGTTCTACGCGAGCGCTGTGCTGGCCTTGCCAAGGTTGAAGGACGGGACGCCGCCGGATTTGCTGATCAGCGATATCGGCCTGCCGGGCGGGCTCAGCGGTCGGCAAATGGCGGCAGCGGTGCGCCAGGTGCACCCGCAGTTGCCGGTGCTGTTCATCACCGGCTACGACGAAAGCGCCGCGCTGAGCGATGGGCGACTGGCGCCGGGGATCAGCGTGATGACCAAGCCGTTTACGTTGGAGGGGTTGATGGCGCGGGTGGAGGAGATTCTCGGGGAGCGGTGAATGGGGCTGGGGCTGGGGCTGGTTATTGTGTGTTGATCCGTTTGCTCGGGTGACTCAGCGTCGCCCTGGCAAATGGATATGCACGCAATCTCCAACACCCCCAAAGACAGTTCCCGCAGGTTCGCTGCCCAACGCTCCCTGACAAATCTGTAATTCAAACCTCAGTTTGCTGTCAGCCACAGCAGATTAAGGTCGGGCATCCCTGTTGATGGACTGACACCCCATGCCCCACCTTCCTACCCGCCGCACCTTCGTCAAGGGCCTGGCCGCAGCCAGCGCCCTGGGCGGTCTCGGCCTTTGGCGCAGCAACGCATGGGCCCGCGGGCCGCATGATGCCGTCGAGCTGGACGGCCAGCATTTCGAGCTGTTCATCGGCCAGACCGCCGTGAATATCACCGGCAAGCCACGGACCGCGCTGACCATCAACAACAGCCTGCCCGGCCCGGTGCTGCGCTGGCGCGAAGGCGATACGGTGACCCTGCGGGTGCGCAATCGCCTGGACGAAAGCACCTCGCTGCACTGGCACGGGATCATCCTCCCGGCCAACATGGACGGCGTGCCCGGCCTGAGCTTCGCCGGCATCGAGCCCGGCGGCGATTACCTGTACCGCTTCACCCTGGAGCAAAACGGCACCTACTGGTACCACAGCCATTCCGGCCTGCAGGAGCAGGCCGGGGTCTACGGCGCCATCGTCATCGAGCCGAAGACCCCCGAGGCCCACGTCTACCAGCGCGATTGCGTGCTGCTGCTCAGCGACTGGAGCGACGAGAAGCCCGCCGCCCTGCTGACCCGCTTGAAGAAACAGTCCGACTACTACAACCAGCGGCAGCGCACCGTCGGCGACTTCATCGATGACGTGGCCCGCGACGGCTGGTCGGCGACCCTGGCCAACCGCAAGGAATGGGCGCTGATGCACATGACGCCCACCGATATCGCCGATATCAGCGCCGCCACCTATACCTACCTGCTCAACGGACTGGCTCCCGAGGGCAACTTCACCTGCCTGTTCCAGCCCGGCGAAACCCTGCGCCTGCGCCTGATAAACGGCTCGGCGATGACCTACTTCGACTTCCGCATTCCCGGCCTCAAGCTCACCGTGATCGCCGCCGACGGCCAGCCGGTGCAGCCGGTCACGGTGGACGAACTGCGCCTGGCGGTGGCGGAAACCTACGATGTGCTGGTCACGGTCGGCGACCTGCCGGCCTACACCCTGTTCGCCCAAAGCATGGACCGCAGTGGCTATGCCCGCGGTACCCTGGCCCGGGCCCATGGCCTGAGTGCAGCGATTCCGGCGCTGGAGCCCAAGCCGGTGCTGACCATGGCGGACATGGGCCATGGCAACATGGGCGCGATGGACCACGGCAGCATGGCCGGCATGCATCACGCCATGCCGGGCATGGACATGCAGCAGCACCCGGCTTCGGAAAACGGCAACCCGCTGGTGGACATGCAGACCATGATGCCCAAGGCCAACCTGGGCGATCCCGGCATCGGCCTGCGCGATAACGGCCGCCGGGTACTGACCTATGCCGACCTGAAAAGTACCTTCGCCGACCCGGATGGCCGCGAGCCGGGGCGCGAGATCGAACTGCACCTGACCGGGCACATGGAGCGCTTCGCCTGGTCGTTCGACGGCATCCGCTTTTCCGATGCCGAACCGCTGCGCCTGAAATACGGCGAGCGCCTGCGCATCACCCTGGTCAACGACACCATGATGGCCCACCCCATCCACCTGCACGGCCTGTGGAGCGACCTGGAGGATGAACACGGGCGATTCCAGGTGCGCAAGCACACCGTTGACATGCCACCGGGCAGCCGCCGCAGTTACCGGGTCAGTGCCGACGCCCTGGGCCGCTGGGCCTACCACTGCCACCTGCTCTACCACATGGAAACCGGCATGTTCCGCGAGGTACGCGTCGATGAATGAACGATCGAACAGGCCGTTGATCGGCGGCATTGCCCTGCTTTTGCTGCTGGGCAGCGAGGAGATTCGCGCGGCAACGATGGATCACTCCGGCATGAATCACTCCGGTATGGATCATTCGGCCATGGGCCATGGCGCGATGAACCATGGAGCAATGGATCATGACGCAGTGAATCACGGAGCAATGACGCATGGCTCGATGAACCACGATGCACCGCAACTACCACGTACACCGCTCAAACCGGTTACCGACGCCGATCGCCAGGCAGCCTTCCCGCCCCTGCCCGGGCACCAGGTGCATGATCGGCAGATCAACTGGGCGGTGACCGTCGAACAACTGGAGTACCAGAATTTCGAAAACAGCAGCGCGCTGAACTGGAATGCCAACGCCTGGATCGGCGGTGATATCGACCGCCTGTGGCTGCGCAGCGAAGGCGAACGGGAACAGGGACGCACCCACAAGGCAGAATTGCAGGCACTCTGGGGGCACGCCTTCAGCCCCTGGTGGGAAGTGGTCGCGGGCGTGCGCCAGGACTTCAAGCCGGGCAGCGGCCAGACCTGGGCAGCCTTCGGCGTCCAGGGCACACCGCTCTATGGCATGGAACTGGAAGCCACGCTGTATGCGGGCGAGCGGCAACAGACCGCGCTGCGGCTGGAAGCGTCCTACGCTATCCTGCTGACCCAGCGCTGGCGGCTGGAGCCAATGGTCGAAGCCAATTTCCATGGACGCAACGACGCCGGCCGCGGACAAGGCTCAGGGCTGTCGGACAGCGAGACCGGGGTGCGCCTGCGCTACGAGATCACCCCGGGGTTTGCGCCCTATGTAGGGGTGACCTTCAACCGGATGTATGGCGAAACGGCGGCGATGGCCCGGGATGAAGGCGAGGATATCGGGCAGACGCGCTGGGTGGCGGGTATCAGGTTAAGGTTCTAGACCGTGTCGCCCCGATCGCCGCACCGCAGCGATGAGGCCCGGTCAGACAACACAGAATTCAAAGGAGAAAGACCATGCTGAAGAAAAACCTGGCAGCCCTCGGCCTGCTGGCCCTGGCCACCCTGGCCCAGGCCGGGCAGACCATCGATGTCTACCGCGATCCCAACTGTGGCTGCTGCAAGGAATGGATCAGCCATCTGCGCGACAACGGCTATACCGTCAACGACCACGTCGAACCGAACATGAGCGCGGTCAAGCAGAAACTCGGCGTGGCGCCGCGCCTGGCTTCCTGCCATACCGGCGTGATCAACGGCCAGTTCATCGAAGGCCATGTCCCGGCCGAGCAGATTGCAGTGCTCGGCAAACGCCCCGACCTGAAAGGCATTGCCGTACCGGGTATGCCAATGGGCTCCCCGGGCATGGAAATGGGCGATCACAAGGACGCCTACCAGGTCATCGGCTTGACCGGTGCCGGCACCGACGAAGTGATTGCCGAGTACTGACTGGCACGGCCAGGTCCGCTTATTGTCATCAACAGGGAGACAATCAATCCGCACCCAGCCGGATTGTCGGAAAGACCAATCCCCAGGAAAATGCCCGGACTTTCATAGCAAACGCTGCCTCAAGCAGTTCATGGAGACCGAGCAATGCCACACGAAGGCAGCCTTCTGCAAACCGCGGTGATCTTCCTCCTCGCCGCGGTCGTTACCGTTCCCCTGGCCAAGCGCATGCAACTGGGGGCCGTGCTCGGCTACCTGCTGGCTGGCGTGGTGATCGGCCCGCAAGCCCTGGGGCTGATCCGCGACACCCAGAGCGTTGCGCATATCTCCGAGCTGGGCGTGGTCCTGCTGCTGTTCATCATCGGCCTGGAACTGTCGCCACGGCGCCTGTGGCTGATGCGCAAGTCGGTGTTCGGCGTGGGCCTGGCGCAGGTCCTGCTGACCGGTGCGGTGATCGGCGCCATCGCGCTGTTCGGCTTTGCCCGCTCGCTGCCGGCGGCCATTGTCCTGGGCCTTGGCCTGGCCCTGTCGTCCACCGCCTTCGGTTTGCAGAGCCTGGCCGAAAGCAAGCAGCTCAATGCGCCCCATGGTCGCCTTGCCTTTGCCATCCTGCTGTTCCAGGACATCGCCGCGATTCCGCTGATCGCCCTGGTGCCGCTGCTGGCCGCCGCCGGGCCGGATACCAGCCATGGCGACAGTCTGGGCCACGGCCTCAAGGTATTCGGCAGCATTGCCATCGTTATCGTCGGCGGCCGCTACCTGCTGCGTCCGTTGTTCCGCATCGTGGCCCGCACCGGCCTGCCGGAAGTGTCTACCGCCACCGCCCTGCTGGTGGTGATCGGTACGGCCTGGCTCATGGAGGAAGCAGGCATTTCCATGGCCCTGGGCGCTTTCCTCGCTGGCTTGCTGCTGGCGGACTCGGAATACCGGCATGAACTTGAGGCGCAGATCGAGCCGTTCAAAGGGCTGCTGCTGGGGCTGTTTTTCATCAGCGTGGGCATGGGGGCCAACCTGCGCCTGCTGCTGGATATGCCGCTGCTGCTGATCGGCCTGACGCTGCTGCTGGTAGCGGTGAAGCTGCCGCTGCTGATGCTGGTCGGCCACTTCGCCGGTGGCCTGAACAAGGTCAATGCCCTGCGCCTGGGCGTGGTGCTGGCCGCCGGTGGCGAATTCGCCTTCGTGGTGTTCAAGCTGGGACGCGACCAGGGCCTGTTCGACCTGCAAACCTACGACATGCTGCTGATGACCATCACCCTGTCCATGGCCATCACCCCGCTCCTGCTGCTCGGCTGCGCTCGCCTGGGCAAGCGCCCGCAGGTGGTGCGCGAAGTGCCGGAGCAATACAAGGACATCGATACCGATGCGCCGCGGGTGGTGATCGTCGGCATGGGCCGGATGGGCCAGATCGTGGCGCGGATCCTGCGCGCGCAGAAGATACCCTTCCTCGCTCTGGAAACCTCGGTGGATACCATCGAGATGACCCGCATGTTCGAGCAGGTGCCAGTGTTCTACGGTGACCCGCAACGTCCCGAGGTGCTGCATGCGGCGAAGGTCGGCGAGGCCGAATACTTCGTCATCGCCACCGACGACGCCGAGGCCACGACGCGCACGGCGCAGCGGGTCAAGCAGATGTACCCGCATCTCAAGGTCCTGGCCCGGGCACGCAATCGCCAGCATGTGCATGAACTGGTGGAGGTGGGCGCCGAGCCGATTCGCGAGACCTTCCATTCGAGCCTGGAAATGAGCCGGATGACCCTGGTCGGGCTGGGCTTGAGCGAGGACCAGGCGGCGGACCGGATCCAGCGCTTCACCCGGCACGACGAGGAAGTGCTGGCCGCCCAGGGCCGGGTGCGGGATGACAAGGCCAAGGTGATGCAGACGGCCAAGGAAGCGCGGCTGGATCTGGAGCGGTTGTTCGAAGCCGATGCTGATTGATTGATCTTTTGGGCCTCATCGCTGGCAAGCCAGCTCCCACAGGTTCGGCAGCGCCGCGGACACTGTGGGAGCTGGCTTGCCAGCGATGAGGCCCTGAAGATCAACAGAGATACTTGCAGTAGACTCCGGGCTTGTCACAACGGAGCCGCCCTTCTTGGAAGACCTCAACTCCCTCTATTACTTCACCCAGGTCGTCGAACACGGCGGCTTCGCCCCCGCCGGCCGCGCGCTGGACATGCCCAAGTCCAAGCTCAGCCGGCGCATTTGCGAACTGGAGGAGCGCCTCGGCGTGCGCCTTCTGCATCGCACCAGCCGTCACTGCTCGCTGACCGAAATCGGCCAGGAATACTATCGACGCTGCCTGGCCATGCGGGTCGAGGCCGAGGGCGCGGCCGAGGTGATCGAGCGCAATCGCAGCGAGCCCCGCGGCTTGGTGCGCCTGAGCTGCCCGACCACCCTGCTCAACTCCTGGGTCGGGCCGATGCTGACCCGCTATATGCTCAAGTACCCGTTGGTAGAGCTGTTCATCGAAAGCACCAACCGCCGCGTCGATCTGCTGCACGAAGGTTTCGACCTGGCCTTGCGGGTGCGCTTCCCGCCCTTGGAAAACACCGACATGGTGATGAAGGTGCTGAGCAACAGCACCCAATGCCTGGTCGGCCAGCCGTCGTTTCTCCACGCGCTGCCGGAGGGCTTCGACCCGCAGCGGCTCGGCGAGCTGCCCAGCCTGCACTGGGGCAGCGCCCAGCGCGAGTACCAATGGGAGTTGTTCCAGGGCGAGGACATGAGCCGCAGCCTGGTGATCCCGCATACCCCACGCATGGTCACCGACGACCTGTTCGCCTTGCGCCATTTCGTCGTCGCCGGGGTGGGAATCGCTCACCTGCCACGGGTGGCGGTGCGCGAGGACCTGGCGGCGGGGCGGCTGGTGGAGTTGCTGCCGGGATGGCATCCGCGCTGCGGCATCGTGCATGCGATCTTCCCGTCACGGCGCGGCTTGCTGCCGTCGGTGCGGGCATTGATCGATCATCTGGCGGAGGAGTTTGCGGGGAGTGACATGGCCTAGAAAGCAGAAGGCCTCATCGCAGTGGTCCGACGATGAGGCCCGAAAGCACAACGGGGATCAGCGCGACAGGAACGCCAGCAGGTCTTCGTTCAACTGCTGCGCATGAGTCACGGCAAACCCGTGGGGCGCCCCGCTGTAGAGGGTCAGCTCGGCCCCGCGGATCATCTGCGCGGCTTTCTTGCCCGTGGTCTCGAAAGGCACGATCTGGTCGTCATCGCCATGGATCACCAGGGTTGGCACGTCGATCTTCGCCATGTCCGGACGGAAGTCGGTTTCGGAAAACGCCGTCACGCAGTCCAGGGTGGCCTTGAGCGAGGCCATCAGGGCGATGTTCAGGGTCTGGGCCTGCACGCCCTGGGATACCTTCTGCCCATGATTGATGCCGTAGAACGGCGCTGCGAAGTCGGCGATGAATTGCGCACGGTCGGCGCGGATGCCGTCGCGGATGCCATCGAATACCGACTTGTCGACACCCTCCGGATTGTCCGCGGTCTTGATGAACAGCGGCGTGACCGCGCCCAGGAGGACCAGCCCGGCCACCCGCTCGCTGCCATGCCGGGCGATATAGCGGGTGACATCGCCGCCGCCCATGGAGAAGCCCACCAGGGTCACCTCGTTGAGGTCGAGGTGCTCGATCAGCTGGGCGATATCGTCGGCGAAGGTGTCGTAGTCATAGCCCGTCCACGGCTGGCTGGAACGCCCGAAACCGCGACGGTCGAAGGCGATGGCGCGGTAGCCGCGGCTGGCCAGGAACTCCATCTGCACATCCCACATATCGGCGTCCAGCGGCCAGCCATGGCTGAACAGCACGGGCTTGCCGCTGCCCCAGTCCTTGTAATAGATCGCGGTACCGTCACGGGTAACGAGAGTGCTCATAGCGGTATCTCCTGAAAAATGCGTAGGTAGTTTCTTGAGTGTGTATGGGGCGATTCGTTCAGGTCCGCAGCCAGCCGGCAGCGAGGCGGGTCACCAGCGGCATGATGAAAAACACCACGGGCAGGATGACGAAGAGGTTGCCGATCAGGTTGCCCGCCAGCGGCCCGCCCAGCGCGGGAACCGCAGCGAACAATGGCGCCAGCAAGGCCGGGACCAGCAGGGTCATCGGGCAGATCACCAGGTAGGTCAGCACCGCCTGCTTCCAGCGCGGGGGTTGCTGGGCACCACTGCCGACAGGGGTGAACCAGAACTCGGGGTCGGCGTGGACTTCGGTATGGTCGCCGCCATCAAGCAAAGGCATGACCTCGTCGATCATCCGCTGGCGCTCGCTGGAGTTGACCCAATCCTGCAGACGGGCCGACTCACAGAAGCGCACCACTGTGGTGAAGTGCCTGCCGCCCTGCTCCGGACGGATGACGTTGACGCCCAGGTGACCGGGCTGGCGACGCGCGGCCTGCACGGCGCGCTTGAGCCATTCTTCATAGGTGTCCAGCGCGTCGCTGCGGACCTTGTGCTGGATGACCAGCGTGACCACGTTGGAGCTGTCCTGGTTGGCGGTGTTCATAAGCAGTTTCCCTGGCGATAAGTGGTGTGTCGCGTTGATGGGAAAAGCTTAATTTCGACACCCTTTCAGCACTAGACGGCCAAATCGGCCTTTAGCGTTCCATTAAAGGAACGATAAACAATCGAACACTTCCGTGCTGGCAGCCATGGATCACGGGAAATATCCTACGCACCCTTCGGAAAAAGGAAGCGCGCCCACCGTGCTGAACTATTGGGGTCTGTTCTTCGCGGCATTCGGCGCCGCCACGTTATTGCCGCTGCAATCCGAGGCGGTGCTGGTGGGCCTGCTCCTGCACGATCCGCAGGCGGTGACGAGCCTGTTGCTGGTGGCGACCCTGGGCAACGTACTGGGCTCTATCGTCAACTGGCTGCTGGGGCGAGCTCTGGAACGCTGGCGCGACAAGCGCTGGTTCCCCTTTTCCGCCACGCAACTGGACAAGGCGCAGCAGCGCTACCAGCGCTATGGGCAATGGTCGCTGCTGCTGAGCTGGATGCCGGTGATCGGCGACCCGCTGACCCTGATCGCCGGGATCATGCGCGAGCCATTCTGGCGCTTCGTGCTGCTGGTGACCCTGGCCAAGGGCGCACGGTACCTGGTGCTGGCGCTGATTACCCTGGGTTGGTTCGGCCGCTGACGCCCCAGATCATCTCCTCGGTCCAGCCCAGTTCGACGAAATCCTGCGCGCGCAGATGGGCCTCCCCCTCGCAGAAAAATTCATCCAGTTGCGGCGGGCGCACACCGGTATCCGCGAGCATGGCGTGGACCTGCCCGCGGTGGTGGATCTGGTGCTCGAAGAGATGGGACAGCAGGCGCAAGCGCTGGTCGCGCTGAACCCGCTCGGGACGGACGATGCTGACGTAGCGCTGCAACTGGTCGTCGCGCTGTTGCTGGCAATAGGCAATCAGGCGCCGGTCGTTCTGCGCCTGTTCCCGGTGCAACTGCCCGACATCGTCGAAGGGTTGTTCCGGCTCGAAGAAGCGCGCCGACAGTTCGTCCGGCGGCTCCCCGCGCAGCTCGCGCTCCAGGGCCTGGAGGTAGAACCAGTCGACGGTCAGCAGGTGATTGAGGGTGGCCTTGATCGAGGGGAAGAAACTGCACCGCGGCGCGACCAGTTCGTCGCGGCTCAGTTGCCGGCACGCCTTGTACAGGCGGTGGTTGGCCCAGGCATTGTTGTAGGCCATGGTCAGCAGGTGGTGCGACAGTGGCTCGGCCATCTTGCACGTCCTCAGTGGAAGCGTTGCAGCTGCATCTCCCGCAGACGGCTGAGTGTCCGTCGGAACGGGAACTCCAGGTAGCCTTGAGTGTAGAGCGCTTCCAGGGGAACGTCGGCCTCCAGGTAAAGGGCTACGCGCTGGTCATAGCATTCATCGACGAGGGCGATGAAACGCCGTGCACCGTTGTCCTGCGGTGACAGTTGCGGCAGCTCCCGATCGCCGGCCACCACCCGCTCGGCGCCATCCTCGGTGCCCCGGGCGATCCTGCCCGGGCGCTGCGCCGCACCGAGCGCCGGCACGCCGCTGAGCAGAATGGCATCGAACGTTTCGCACAGGGCCATGAACTCCATGGCGGCCAGGGGCTGTTCGCACAGATGCGGGTAATCGCACCAGAGCACCCTGGCGCTGCGGCGGATCACCTGGACGGTGCGGTAGCCGACGGGCAGGTCCGCATCAGTGGCCGGGGCGCCGCCGCTCAAGTCGTTGAACACCTGCTCCAGCGCGCAGGGCTGGCCGGCCTGGCGCACCCAGTAGCGCTGCTGGCCGACACCGGGGTGCAGGCGATGATCCTGCTCACCCTGGACTGCCACCACCTGCATCGACGCCTCGATCGCGGCGATGGCCGGGAGGAAGCGCTCGCGGTTGAAGCCGTCGGCGTAGAGCTCGCGTGGCGGCAGGTTGGAGGTAGCGACCACCACTACCCCGGACTCGAACAGCACCTGGAACAGACGACCGAGAATGATCGCATCACCGATATCGTTGACGAACAGCTCGTCGAAACACAGCACGCGGATCTCTTCGGCGAGGCCTTGGGCCAGGGCCTTGAGCGGGTCGGCAGTGCCGTTGAGCTGGAACAGGCGCTGGTGGGTCCAGCGCATGAAGTGATGGAAATGCTGGCGGCGCGCGGGAATCGTCAGGCAACCATGGAACTGGTCCATCAGCCAGGTCTTGCCGCGGCCGACCGGGCCCCAGAGGTACACGCCCCGGGCCGGTTCGCCGCGCTGCACGGCATCAAAGCAGTTTTGCAGGGCTTGCACGGCGGCCTGCTGGGCAGGATCGGGAATGAAGCCCTGCTGCTCGATGGCCTGGCGGTACAGGGCCAGGGGGGTGTGGGACATGCTGACCCTCGGACAAAAGGGCACAGGGTATATCAGTAAGCCATTATTTGTATGTGGATTTTGAAGTCGGCGCGGTCCCTGTGGGAGCGGGTTTACCCGCGATTGCTGTTATGGATTCACTGAAGTAATCGCGGGTGAACCCGCTCCCACAGGGGCCGCGTAATGGCGGCTTATTCTGCCAGCCCCACCTTCAGCAGTTCCCCATCCTCCTCATCCGTCAGCAGGTAGAGGAACCCGTCCGGCCCTACCCGGACATCCCGCACCCGGGCGTCCAACTGCCCGAGCATGCGCTCTTCATGGACGATCCTGTCGCCATCGAGCTGCAACCTGATCACTTCCTGGGTTGCCAGGGCACCGATGAACAGGTTGTGGTCCCAGGGTTTGAAGCGACCGCCATCATAGAACGCCATGCCACTGATGCCCGGGGATTTCTCCCAGACGTGGTGAGGCGCTACCGTGCCCTTCACGTCCTTGCCCTTGGCCTCGGGAATGGGCATCAGCGAATAATTGATGCCATGGGTCGCCAGCGGCCAGCCGTAGTTCTTGCCGGGCTTGGGAATATTGATCTCGTCACCACCACGGGGACCATGCTCGTGGGTCCAGAGTTGCCCGGTCCAGGGGTTGAGCGCCGCGCCCTGCTGGTTGCGGTGGCCGTAGGACCAGATCGCCGGTTGCACGTTTTTCTGTCCGACGAAAGGGTTGTCCTTGGGAATTTCGCCATCGGGCAGGATGCGCACCACCTTGCCCTGCAGCTTGTCGAGGTCCTGAGCGGTCGGTCGCTCGTTGTTTTCGCCCAGGGCGATGAACAGATGACCCTCGCGGTCGAACACCAGCCGCGAGCCGAAGTGATTGCCGCTGGACAGCTTCGGCTCCTGGCGGAAGATCACGTTGAAATCCTCCAGGCTCGACAGGTCGCCGGAAAGCCGACCGCGCCCAACCGCCGTGCCGGCCTTGCCACCCTTGCCACCGCCCTCGGCAAACGACAGATAGACCAGGCGGTCCTTCTTGAACGTCGGCGACAACACCACGTCGAGCAGGCCGCCCTGGCCCTTGGCCCAGACCTCGGGCACGCCACTCAATGGCGCACCCACCCTGCCCTCAGGGCCGATCACCCGCAGGTTGCCCTGGCGCTCGGTAACCAGGATCCCCTGGTTGTCCGGAAGAAACGCCAGGGCCCAGGGGTGTTTCAGGCCCTCGGCCAGAGTCGCCACCTTGAGCGTGCCCTCTTCGCTGGGGAAGGTCCGTTCAGGCGCGGCCTGGGCCAGAAGTGGCAAGAGTGCGGCAGTGCCGAAGGCGAGCAGCCAGGATCGTGAGGTCATGCGGGCTTCCTTTCTGGGGGCGCGATCACGGTGCACGTTGTGAATCGCGGGGTGGGCGGATGGGCTCCAGGCGTGGCGCCTGTTGCTCGCGACGCAGGTCGTCGCCGTTGCCGATGCCCCGGTTCTCCAGGGTTGGCGGGCGGGATGGCGGCTGGGTGGACGGGCCGCGCACCGGCGGCGTGGCGGGCACGCTGCCCTGCTGGCTATTGGGATTGATGTCGCGGATGGGACTGTTGTTCGGGTTGTTTTCGCTCGCTGCCAGCACCGCCCCCGCAGCGCAAGCGGCAAGGACAGCAGCGAACAGCATCGGCAAGCGTCGGCGTGACATGGGCACCTCCCGCAATTGGGCATCTCCGAAGGTTGGATAGCCTAAGGTGCGAGAGGTTCGCCCGGAAAGCGCCGGGGCCGGCGCAGGTGATTCATTTTGTTACGAGGGAAGCATTGCCCTGGCGGCCCCGCAGCAGCACCGGTCTCAGTAGGCCAGCGACCAGGTCAGGGTGTAGGTGCGGCCGCGCCCCTGGTAGTCATACAGGTACGCAGGGCCATAGGTCGGCGAGTAGAACAGCGTCGCGCGCTGGCCCCAGACGGTGCTGTATTGCTTGTCCAGCAGGTTCTGGATGCCGGCGCTGAAGGTGCCGAAACCGGTCTCCTGGCTACCCAGCAGGTCGAAGGTGGTGTAGCCGGAAATCTTGTGGTCGGCATCGTCCTCGAGGGTGAAGGCGTGGTTGGCCTGCAGCCGCGCATTGCGCCCGTCGCCTTTCCAGCCGACGAAGGCGGTGGACTTGGACAGCGAAGCATAACGGGCATCGCGCTTGATCCAGTCGCCGTCAGTGTCTTCCTCCTCGGAACGCACCAGGTGCAGGGTGCTGCCGGCCTCCCAACCGCTTTCGAAGCGACGGGTCACTGCGCCTTCGAAGCCGAAGTCACGGCTTTTCTTGTCTTCGACGTTGATGGTCAGGGTCGCCGAGTCGGTGCTGATGACCTTGTCCGACCAGATGTAGTAGACCGCCGCCTGGGCATCCCAGTCCACATCGGCATAGCGCCAGCCCATCTCGACCTGGCGGCTCTTGATCCCGGCCAGCGGGTTGTCATCGACGCTCAGGCCAGCCTTGCCGTAGTACTTGGCCGGGTCCGGCAGGTCGAAACCTTCGCCGTAGTTAGTCCAGACCTGGTGCCCGTTCTTGAAATCGTAGATCGCCCCCAGGTTGTACAGGTTGACCTGATAGTCGTTGCTGCCACCGGGAATGCCCTTGAAGTCACCGACATCCACGTCCATCTGCTGGCGTCGCGCGCCGCCGGACAGGGTCAGGTTGTCGGTCAGGTGCCAGTCCAGTTGCGCGTAGGCAGACAGGCCGTCGACCCGATAGCTCGGGTAGCGCGGCGCCTTGCTCGCGGTTTCCAGTTCGAGGCCGCCGCTGCTGGACGAGGTGCGCGCATCGAAGGTGCTTTGCTCGGCATTGAAGCGCTCGCGATCGAGGTCGACGCCGTAGGTGAGCTTGAGGGTATCCCACTGCTTGGCAAACAGCGCCTTCAGGCTGGAAACCTCGAAGTTCTGCTGCGAGGCGGCGAAGTACACGCCGCGCGAGCCCCGGGGCGTACCGCTGTTGTAGTAGGGAAACGGGTAGAAATTGTCGTCTTCCTTGCGGTACGAGGCCTGCAGGTAGAAGTCCTGGCCGAGCACATCGGCATGGTGGTAGTTGGCGTTGAGCAGCAGGCGCCGGGTTTGCGGCTCCAGGTCGCTGGACAGCCCGTTGCGCAGTTCGGCGTCTTCCAGGTCCGACGGCGCGTTGTAGTTCAGGTGCGGAAAGTAGATCCCGGTGCTGCCGTGGTTGCCGGAGTCGTAGTACTGCGCCAGCAGGTCGAGGCTCTGTTCGTCGTTGAACTGCATACCCAGGCTACCCAGCACGTCGATGGTGCGGTTGTATTGCAGGTCGGTCTGGGTGTTATCGATGAAGATCTGCTCGCCGGCGCCGTCGTAGAAGGCTTCGTTCTGCTCGGCGGACACCCCCAGGCGGGCATTGATGCGCTCGTTGCCGCCACTGACCGATTGGGCAATGCGCGTCGACAGGTCGTCACTGTTGTTGAAGCCGCTGCTGGCCCCGACCTGGGTTTCGAAACGCGCCGGGCCCTCTTCACCCTTCTTGGTAACGATGTTGATGATCCCGCCGGTGGCACCGCCGCCGTAGATGGCGCTGGCGCCGGACAGCACTTCGACGCGCTGGACGTTGAACGGCGAGATACTGTCGAACTGGCGCGACAGGCCACGGGAGCTGTTCTGGCTGACCCCGTCGATCATCACCAGGACATTGCGCCCGCGCATGTTCTGGCCGTAGTTGGTCCGCCCTTCCGGCGCCAGGTCCAGGCCCGGGACCAGCTTGCCAATGGCTTCCTTGAGACTGACACCGCTGCTGATCTGCTCCTTGAGCTGCTCCTGGTCGACCACCCAGACGGTGCCGGGAATCTCGCTGATCGAGGTGCTGGTACGCGAGGCCACGCTGACCTCGATCGCCTTGAGGGCGATGCTGGCCTGGGGCTCGGCCTTGCGCAGGATCACCGTGTTCGTATCGCTGAACTGCCAGCTCATGCCGCTGCCGGCAAGCAGTTGTTGCAGGGCCTGTTCGATGCTGTAGCTGCCGCGCAGGCCCGGGCTGTCCAGGCCGGCGACGTCGCTGGTGGTGAACAGCAGGTGCAGCCCGGCCTGGTCGGCGAATTGGGTCAGGGTCTGGTCGAGGCTCTGCGCCGGCAGGTCGAGGCTAACCTGGCGTGCCTGGGCGGCGCTGGTCTGTGCAGGGTTCACGGCTTCGGCGGCATGGGCGGCGAACGGGCCGCAGAGGCCGGTGGCCACGGCCGAAGCCAGCAGGGCCAGTTTGAAGGAACGGGTGGAACGTGCTGAGGACGGGGACAGACCTTTCACTGTTTTCTTCCAGACGAATGCGTAAATGAGAATGAGTTGCTGATCAGTCTCACTACGACGATTCGGCCTTGCAGAACTTGCAGTGACTTTCGAAAAATTTTTCAGTGCCCGGATCAGTACAGGACGGCCAGCCACGGCAGATAGGTGACCTTCAGCTCATAGCGTTGTTCGAGGGTGCGCAGCAGGCCGTGAGGATCATCGAGATCGAACACGCCGCTGACCGGCAAGGCACCGAGCTGATTGTCGGAAATCAGGATGCGCCCGTGCTGGTAGCGCTCCAGCTCGGCGATCACTTCCCGTAGCGGGCGGCCGTTGAAGATCAGCTTGCCACGTTGCCAGGCAGTTTGCGCCTGGGCATCGGGGCTCGCCGCGAGCAGGCGCTCGCCGACCCGCGCCTCGCCACGGGCCACCACCACACTGGCGGCCTGGCCCTGGCGACGCACGCTGAACACCGCACCACTGCCCTGCACCCGTTCGTCGCCGCTATCGACCACGAACGGCCGCGGATCCTGCGCCGGCTCGAACAGCGCCTCGCCTTCGCGCAACGACACCAGGCGCCGGTCGTCGCTGTACTTCACCGAAAACGCGCTGGCGCTGTTGAGGGTGACCCGCGAGCCGTCTTCCAGAGTTACGGTGCGGCGCTCACCAGTGCTGGTGTGGTAGTCGGCCAGCAGTGCCGGTGCCTGTTGCCAGCCACCGTAGCCCACCAGCGCTAGCACCAGCGAAGCGGCGATGGCCGAGCCCCAGCGACGGCTGCGGCGCGGCACGACGGACAACCTGGCGGCAGCTTCGGTGTGGCCGATATCGCCCCACAGTGCCTCGGCCTCCTCGGCGGCGGCCAGATGTTCGGCGCTGAGTTCGCGCCAGCGCTGGTAGCGGGACCGGTCGGCGGCACTGGCAGTGCCCGAATGCAACAGCACCTGCCAATCGATGGCAGCATCTGAAAGATCGAGGATGGGCTGGGGTTCGGAAGGCATGCGCGCGTCAGTCATGGTTGTGCTTGAGCCAGTCGCGACAATGGCGCAGGGCCTGGCCGATGTATTTTGCCACCATGCTTTCGGATACGCCCAGCCGTTTTGCGATCTGCGCCTGGGTCAGGCCCTCGACGCGGTTCAGCAGCAACGCCTGGCGGGCATTGTCGGAGAGTTGCAGCAGGGCTTCGTCGAGGATGGCCAGGCGCTCCCGGGCCAGCAGCGTGGCCTCCGGCGCCGGCCCCGGGCAGACCATCTGCCCTGCCACATCGCTGTCGCCGAGGTTGCTTTCCTGGCGTTGCTCGCGGCGCAGGGTGTCGATGGCCAGGTTGCCGGCGACCCGGAAAATGAAACTGCGGGCGTGCACTACCGGCACGTCCTGCTCATCGATCTTCACCAGCTTGAGCCATGTCTCCTGGGCCACGTCGGCCGCGCGCTGGCGGTCGTTCATGCGCCGGGTCAGGAACAGCAGGAGATCATCGTAATGCTCCTGGAAACTGGCCAGCAGCCCTGAAGCGGGGGACGTCAGCATGAGTGGGAAAGATCGCCGTGGAAAGTAGGACATGAGCTTTAATGAGAAGGATTATCTTTCAAGTCACGTACGACTTTCAACGCCGCCGTGCATTTGCCACACTCCGTGGCACCCTGTTCCCGGAGCAATCGCCATGTCCCGCCTGTTGCGCCATCTCACCGGCCTAAGCCTGATCCTCGCCCTGTCAGCCTGTGCGCTGCTCCAGGGGCGGGATCCGGTGAACATCAGCGTGATCGGCATCGACCCCCTGCCTGGCCAGGACCTGGAGTTGCGCATGGCGGTGAAATTGCGGGTGCAGAACCCCAACGAGACGGTCATCGACTTCAATGGCGTGGCCCTGAACCTGAAGGTCAATGGCCAGCCGCTGGCCGCCGGCGTCAGCGACCAGCACGGCAGCATTGGCCGCTTCAGCGAACAGGTGCTGGTAGTGCCGGTAAGCATCACCGCGTTTTCGGTATTGCGCCAGGCCGTGGGCCTGAGCCAGATGAGCAGCCTCGACGGCATGCCCTACGAGGTCAATGGCAAGCTCGCCGGGGGTGCCTTCGGCACCATGCGCTTCAAGGACCGCGGCACCTTCGAGCTGCCGCGTTGAAGCTCAGGCCTTACTGGCGCTGGCCGCCGCCATCAGCTTGTTGACCTCGCCGCGCACCATGTTGGCGTATTCCGGCGGCGACATGGCGTCCAGTTCGGCCCGCACCCACTCCGCCCATTTGCCCTTGCGCCGCGGCTTCTCGCCGATCAGGCGGACGGCTTCGCCCTTGGCCTTGGCCAGGTTGGTCTGCCATAGCTCGAACAGCCGGGCTTTTTCGTCTTCGATCTCGGCCCGTTCGGCGAAACTCTTGTTGGCCAGGTTGAAACTCATGGGTAATTCCTGCCGCTTGAAAATGGGCGCTATCTTACACTGTAGCCGCCGATGCCCTGCAAACCGGTGCAACTTTTCCGTACCGGCGGGCGTCCATCACACATCGACGTATGACTTGACCGAGGAAGCGCAATGGCCAGGAAAACCACCCAGCACACCGAAAGCGAGCAGATCAAGGACCAGGCGTTCAGCGAACTGCAGGCACTGATCCAGGAGTCGGAGAAGCTGCTCAACGACAGCGCCTCGCTGGTCGGCGAAGAAGCCGAGACCCTGCGTGCCCAGTTGCAGCTCAAGTTGAAACAGGCCGGCCAGGCGGTGGGTAACGTGCGTGACAGGGCCAAGCCGGTGGTGGACGCCACCGAGCAGTACATTGGCGGGCATCCGTGGCAGACGGTGGCGATTTCGGCGGGGTTTGGATTGGTAGTGGGATTGCTGCTGGGGCGCCGCTCCTGATCAGGGATCTTTAGTGACTTTTAGGGCCTCATCGCTGGCAAGCCCCACCCCACAGGGTTCAGCGGCGCTGCGGCCCCTGTGGGAGCTGGCTTGCCAGCGATGGGGTCAGCGGAGATTCAACGGCTCGACGACACCACAAGCAATCGCCATCCCCACCAGTTCCGGCAGGTGCTCGGCCTGCATACGCTTCATGACCCGCGAGCGGTACAGGTCGACGGTCTTGACGCTGACCTCCAGTTGCTCGGCAATCTCCCGGTTGGTGTAACCCTTGACCAGCGGCACGAACACATCGCGCTCGCGCGGCGTGAGGCTGTCGATCCGTGCCTGCACCGCGTCGCGCTGGCGGCTGCCGACCTGGATCTGCGACGAACGCCCCAAGGCATCCTGGACGCTGTCCAAAAGCATCTGGTCGTTGTACGGCTTTTCGATGAAGTCGCAGGCACCGGCCTTGAAAGCCCTGACCACGATCGGCACATCGGCGTGACCACTGACGAAGATCACCGGCAGGTCGATCCCCTTCGCCCGCAACGCTTCCTGCACGCTCAGGCCGCCCATGCCGGGCATGCGCACATCGAGCAGCACGCATGCCGGCAAGTCGCCGTCGCAGGCATCGAGAAAGGCCTGGCCGCTGGTGAATGGCAGGGCCACCAGGCCCACCGACTCCAGCAGCCACACCGTTGAATCGAGCATGCCCTGGTCGTCGTCGACCACATAGACCTTCGGATCCTGCATCAAAGTCCCCTTGTTCAAACGCTTGCCGCCGGCGCCAGCCGACAGCTCAAAATCAGTCCCCCGCCCTCCCCCGGGCTGGCCGAGAGCGTGCCGCCGAAACCTTCGACGATACTGCGGCTCATGCTCAGGCCAAGGCCCAGTCCTTCCGGCTTGCTCGTGGTGAAGGGGGTGAAGATGCCGTCCAGTTGCTCCGGCGCCACGCCCGGCCCCTGGTCGATTACCTGGACCAGCAGGCGCGCGCCCTCCTGCTCGCCACGCAGCACGATCCGCGACGGCTGCCCCGGCTGATGCTCGCGGTTGGCGTCGATGGCGTTGCGCAGCAGATTGAGCAGGACCTGCTCCAGCAGCACGCGGTCGGCGTACACCGGCGGCAGATTGTCCGCCATTCGCTGCTCGATCGTCACCTGCGCCTGCGTCGCCTCCCAGGCACACAGGCGCACCGCCTCGCGCGCCACCCCGGCCACCGACAGCGCCTGCAGGCGCCGCGGTTCCTTGCGCAGGAAGGCACGCAGGCGCTTGATCACTTCGGCGGCGTGGGTCGCCTGTTCGCTGATCCGCTGCAAACCCTGGGCAACCCGGCCGGCAGCCTGCGGATCACGCTCCAGGGCATGCAGGTAACGTTGGCTGGCAGCGGCGTAGTTGAGCACGGCGGCAAGCGGCTGGTTGATTTCGTGGGCAATGCCCGAGGCCAGTTCACCGAGGGTCACCAGGCGCGCGGTGTGGGCCAGTTCATCCTGGTGGCGGCGCTGCTGGGTCTCGCGCAGTTCGCGCTCGGTCATGTCGCGGGCCACCAGCGAGTAGTAGCGCTCGCCGCCGGCCGCCGTATGCGCAAGCAACACCAGGGACACCGGAAACGCCGCAGTCCCGTCGTAGGGCGCCAACCGCGCTTCGCATTGCCACACGCCCTCGCGTTCGGCACGCAGCCAGCCCTCGTGATCGAGGCGCTGGCAAGCCTCGGCGTCGAGCAGTGCGCCCAGGCGAGGTGCGTCCTCCACGGCGGTCAGGCCCAAGGCCCGGCGCGCCGAGCGGTTGAGGTAGGTCAGGCGCCCGTCAGGATCGGCGAACAGCACCAGGTCGGTATTGGCCTCCACCACTTCGGCCAGGCGCCGGCGGTTTTCCTGGGCCTCGATACGCACGGTGATATCCCGCGAGACACTGACGATCTCCACCACCGCACCGGTATAGGTCTCGCGGATGGCGCGGCTGGCGATCTCGAACCAAAGGTCGCGGCCGTCGCGATGGCGCACGCGGCACGTCATGGTCTGGTAGCCATCGCGCTCGAGCGCGGTCGAGGCCTGAATAAGGTGTTGGCGGCGATCCTGGGGATGCAGCAGGGCCTGCACCTTGACCCCGCGCAGTTCCTCCGGCCAGTAGCCGAGCAGGCGGTACGAAGCCGGCGAGGCATCGAGGAAACTGCCGTCGGGGGTGTGCCGGGAAATAAGGTCGGTGGTGTTCTCGGTAATCAGCCGGTACAGGCGCCGGGCCTGGGCCGCCTCGCGCTCGGCGCGACGCTCGCCAGTGGCGTCACGGCACCGCGCAACCACCTGGTCGGGGCCGGCAGGGATGAAGGTCCATAGCAGAATGCGCTCGCCGGCCAGGCTCTCGACCTCGGCAATCGCCCGCTGTTGACCCAGACAGGCGCGGACCAGCGCGGCATGGTTGGCCGGCAGCAGCACCGACAGGCTTTGCGGCGGCCAGCCATTGAGCTCGTCGCGCATGGCCGGGTTGGCGGCGCGCAGCACGGCGTTGGCGTCGAGCAGCAGCGAGGGTTGCGGATCGTTATCGAGCAAGGCCGAAGGAATGAGCGTCACAAGGAGGACTCCGCTTTTTATAGTATTTGTACCATATTGCTATAGTCTATCTTCCAAGTACCATGGCGAACAGCGTAAAAATCAACGCAACGGAACGGTCACCCCGCTCCAGAACCCTGATCAGAGCTAACAATCAGCCAACAGGACATCGCTTTCTATGTCGATCTTCTCCGAGGGCCTGCAGCCCGCGCCTGTCAACCATGTCGCCCTTACTCCCCTGAGCTTCATCGAACGCACCGCTGCCGTGTACGGCGACTACCCGGCGGTGATCCACGGTTCGATCCGGCGCAACTGGCAGGAAACCTACCAGCGCTGCCGACGCCTGGCCAGCGCCCTGGCCGGCCGCGGCATCGGCCGGGGCGATACGGTGGCGGTGATGCTGCCGAATATCCCGGCGATGCTCGAAGCGCATTTCGGCGTGCCGATGATCGGCGCCGTGCTCAATGCCCTCAACGTGCGCCTCGACGCCGAAGCCATTGCCTTCATGCTGGAACATGGTGAAGCCAAGGTGCTGATCACCGACCGCGAATTCCACAAGGTCATCGGCGCCGCCCTGCAGTTGATGGAACATCCGCCGCTGGTGGTGGATGTGGACGATCCCGAGTACGGCGAAGGGTGCGCGGTCAGCGAGCTGGACTATGAGGCCTTTCTTGCCGAGGGCGACCCGCAGTTCGCCTGGCAGTGGCCCGAGGACGAGTGGCAAGCGATCTCGCTGAACTACACCTCCGGCACCACCGGCAACCCCAAGGGTGTGGTCTATCACCACCGCGGCGCCTACCTGAACTCCCTGGGCAACCAGATGACCTGGGCCATGGGCAATCATCCGGTGTACCTGTGGACCCTGCCGATGTTCCACTGCAACGGCTGGTGCTATCCCTGGACCGTCACCGCCCTGGCCGGAACCCATGTGTTCCTGCGCCGGGTCGATCCGCAGAAGATCCTCACCCTGATCCGCGAACACCAGGTCAGCCACCTGTGCGGTGCCCCCATCGTACTCAATGCGCTGATCAACATGCCCGACTCGGCCAAGGCGGCCATCGACCATCCGGTCAATGCCATGGTCGCCGGCGCGGCGCCGCCGGCCAAGGTCATTGGCGCAGTGGAGGAAATGGGCATCAAGGTCACCCACGTGTATGGATTGACCGAGGTCTACGGGCCCGTGACGGTCTGCGCCTGGCACGCCGAGTGGGATGAAAAGCCGTTGCAGGAACGGGCGCGGATCAAATCGCGTCAAGGCGTGCGCTACGCCACCCTCGAAGGCCTGATGGTCGCCGACCCGCAGACCCTCGAACCCGTGGCACGGGACGGCAACACCCTGGGCGAGATCTTCATGCGCGGCAACACGGTGATGAAGGGCTACCTGAAGAACCCCGAAGCCACTGCCGAAGCCTTCCGTGGCGGCTGGTTCCATACCGGCGACCTGGCGGTCTGCCATCCGGACGGCTATGTCGAGATCAAGGACCGGCTCAAGGACATCATTATTTCCGGCGGCGAGAACATTTCCACCATCGAAGTGGAGGACACGCTATACCGCCATCCCGCCGTGCTCGAAGCCGCCGTGGTCGCCCGGCCGGACGAGAAATGGGGCGAGACGCCCTGCGCCTGGATCAGCCTCAAGCCCGGCTTCGAAGACACCCGCGAGGCCGAGATCATCGCCTTCTGCCGCGAACACCTGGCCGGCTTCAAGCTGCCGAAGACGGTGATCTTCCGCGACCTGCCGAAGACCTCCACCGGCAAGATCCAGAAGTACCTGCTGCGCGACTGGGCCAAGGCGCTCTGATCCGTCCCTCCTTTTATTACGAGAACCAAGATGCCTGAATTCAATGCCCCGCTGCGCGATATGCGCTTCGTCCTTCATGAAGTGTTCCAGGGCCCGGCCCAATGGGCGCGACTGCCGGCCCTGGCGGCGACGGTGGACGGCGAGACCGCCGATGCCATCCTCGAAGAGGCGGCGAAGATTACCGGCCAATTGATCGCCCCGCTCAACCGTAGCGGCGACGAACAGGGCGTCGGCTTCGAGGCGGGCCAGGTCACCACCCCGGAAGGTTTCAAGGACGCCTGGGGTACGTACCGCGAGGGTGGATGGGTCGGCCTGGCCGGCAACCCGGAGCATGGCGGCATGGGCATGCCGAAGATGCTCGCGGTGCAGTTCGAGGAAATGCTTTACGCCGCCAACTGCTCCTTCAGCCTGTACTCGGCGCTGAGCGCCGGCTGCTGCCTGGCCATCGACGCCCATGCCAGCGATAGCCTGCGCGCGCTATACCTGCCACGCCTGTACAGCGGCGAATGGGCCGGCACCATGTGCCTGACCGAACCCCATGCGGGCACCGACCTGGGCATCATCCGCAGCAAGGCCGAAGCGCTGATCGACGGCAGCTACGCCATCAGCGGGACCAAGATCTTCATCACCGGTGGCGACCAGGACCTCACCGAGAACATCATTCACCTGGTCCTGGCCAGGCTGCCGGACGCGCCCGCCGGGCCCAAGGGCATCTCGCTGTTCCTGGTGCCCAAGCGCGTGGTCAACGATGACGGCAGCCTGGGCGTGGACAACGCGGTGAGCTGCGGTTCGGTCGAGCACAAGATGGGCATCAAGGCCTCGGCCACCTGCGTCATGAACTTCGATGGCGCGGTGGGTTACCTGGTCGGCGAACCCAATCGCGGACTGGCGGCGATGTTCACCATGATGAATTACGAACGGCTGTCCATCGGCATCCAGGGCATCGGTTGCGCCGAGGCGTCGTACCAGAGCGCGGCCGCCTACGCCCGGGATCGCCTGCAAAGCCGCGCAGCCACGGGTGCGCAAGCCAAGGACAGGATCGCCGATCCGATCATCGTGCATGCCGACGTGCGCCGCATGTTGCTGACCATGCGCGCCCTGACCGAAGGCGGGCGGGCATTCGCCACCTACGTCGGGCAACAGCTGGATATCGCCAAATATGCCGAGGACGCCGGCGAGCGCGAAGCCGCGCAACGCCTGGTAGCCCTGCTGACGCCGGTGGCCAAGGCGTTCTTCACCGACACTGGCCTGGAAAGCTGCGTGCTGGGACAGCAGGTATTCGGCGGCCACGGCTATATTCGCGAATGGGGCCAGGAGCAACTGGTGCGCGATGTGCGGATCGCGCAGATCTACGAAGGCACCAACGGTATCCAGGCCCTGGACCTGCTCGGGCGCAAGGTGGTGGCCGATGGCGGACAGTCGCTGGCCCTGCTGGCCAGTGAAATCCGCACATTCTGCGAGAGCGAGCCGCCTTACGCCGCGCGCTTGCTGGAAGCGCTGGAACGACTGGAGAGCACCACCCAATGGCTGCGCGAGCAGGCTGGCGTCGATGCCAATGCGGTGGGTGCGGCGTCGGTGGAGTACCTGCACCTGTTCGGCTATGTCGCCTACGCCTACATGTGGTCGCGCATGGCGGCGGTAGCGAAGGCCCGGCATGCCGACGAGCCGGAATTCTACGAAGCCAAGCTGGCCACGGCGGCCTTCTATTTCGCCCGCCTGCTGCCGCGGACCCTGTCCCTGCAGGCCGGCATCCAGGCCGGGAGCGCCAGCCTGTATCAGCTCGACGCCGAGCATTTCTGAACGGCGGATATCCCGGCACGCCCGAGCGTGCCGGTTTTCCGACCGCCGGTTGGTTTGTGCGGAAAAGCCGGCTTTGCAGCGGATTTACTGCAAATAAATCTCACAACTGATAGTGATTCGCCATGATCTCGGTTCCGGAGCCCCGCCACGCAGGGGTAGAATGGCCAAAACCGGGAGTATCAATGAATCAGGCCAGCCCCAGCGACGACGAACTCAACGCCATTACCGATGCCGCTGCGCATTGGTGCATGCGCTTGCACGCTGACGACTGCACTGAACAGGAACAGGCCGAGTTCGCCGAGTGGCTGACGGCCAGCCCGCTGCACCGTCGTGAGTTCGAGGCGATGCAGGATATCTGGATAACTGCCGACCAGCTTCCCCGCTCGCCTGCCCCTGCGCAAATCCTGCAATTGCCGCTCAAGCCCCGGCAGCAGCCACAACGTGCCCGGCACTATGCGTCGGCGGCAGTCATCGCCTTGCTGGCCCTGCCCCTGGCCGGCTGGGTCGGCTGGGACCAAGGCTGGCTGCCCAACGATTACCAGTCGGTGCAAAGCACTGATAGCCGTCGCACCGTCACCCTTGGTGATGGCAGCGAGGTGGAATTGAACCTCGGCACCTCCCTGCGCTACATGAATTTCAAGGACCAGCGCCGGGTCACCCTGAGCAAGGGCGAGGCGTTCTTCACGGTCCATCACGATTCACGGCACCCGTTCGTGGTCCGCGCCGGCAACGGCCAGACCGAAGTCACCGGCACCCGTTTCAACGTCTGGAAGTACCGCGACCAGGTCAAGGTGACCCTGGTGGAAGGTTCTGTGCTGGTCAGCAGCGAGAGCTTCAAGCTCGGCAGCGGCTACCGTCTCGGCCCGGGCATGCAGGCCGCCTACCAAACCGGCGATCTCGAACCGAGCCTGAACCAGACTTATGCCAATGACCCCAGCCTGGCATGGCGCAATGGCAAGCTGGTGATCGACAACCTCACCCTCGACCAGGCCCTGCCGCTGATCAACCGCTACCTCGACAGCCCTCTGCGCCTGGCCGATGCCAGCACCGGCAGCGTGCGCATCAGCGGGATCTACAACACCAGCGATGTGAAAAAGCTGGTGCGCACCTTGCCCAAGGTGCTGCCGGTGTACCTGACCCAGGACAAGAACGGCGACACGGTGTTGAACCGGATTTCGCCGCCGCCGAAGAAGGGCTGATACTCCTCCGTCGCCAGGACCGGCCTCATCGCTGGCAAGCCAGCTCCCACAGGTCCGCGCTCGACACCATCGATCCTGAGCTTACAGCACCATCGCCGCCACCCACCCCGCCGCCAGCAGCGGCAGGTTGTAGTGGATGAAGGTGGGCACCACGGTGTCCCAGATGTGGTGATGCTGGCCATCGACGTTCAGCCCGGAAGTCGGCCCGAGGGTCGAGTCCGAGGCCGGCGACCCGGCATCACCCAGCGCACCCGCCGTACCGACGATGCAGACCGTGGCGATCGGGTCGAAGCCCAGTTGCACGCACAACGGCACGAAGATCGCCGCAAGGATCGGCACGGTCGAGAACGAAGAACCGATGCCCATGGTCACCAGCAGGCCCACCAGCAGCATCAGCAACGCGCCGATGCCCTTGCTGTGGTCGATCCACACCGCCGACGCCTCGACCAGGGTCTTCACCTCCCCGGTGGCTTTCATCACTTCGGCAAAGCCGGAGGCAGCGATCATGATGAAGCCGATCATCGCCATCATCTTCATGCCTTCGGTGAACAGGTCGTCGGTGTCCTTCCAGCGGACGATGCCGGAAACCGAGAAGATCAGGAAACCCGCCAGCGCGCCGATGATCATCGAGTCCAGCCACAACTGGACGATGAACGCCGCCGCGATCGCACAGCCGGCAATCAGGAGCGTCAGCGGGTTGTAGCTGACCGCCACCTGCTCGACCTGCTCGATCTTTTCCAGGTCGTATACGCGCTTCTTGCGATAACTGAAGAACACCGCAATCAGCAGCCCGGCGAGCATGCCCGCCGCCGGGATGGCCATGGCATGGGTGACGTTGACGCCACTGATATCGACGCCGCTACGGGCCACGTTGGCCAGCAGGATTTCGTTGAGGAAGATATTGCCGAAGCCCACCGGCAGGAACATGTACGGGGTGATCAGGCCGAAGGTGATGACGCAGGCCACCAGGCGCCGGTCGATCTGCAGCCGCGTCAGTACATAGAGCAACGGTGGTACCAGCAGCGGAATGAAGGCGATGTGGATTGGCAGCAGGTTCTGCGAAGCGATCGCCACGACCAGCATCAGCCCGATCAATAGCCATTTGATTTTTCCGCCCTGGCCGTCGCGCTGCCCATGGAACATCGCCAAGGCCCGGTCGGCCAGGGCATGGGCCAGTCCGGATTTGGCGATGGCCACCGCGAAGGCGCCGAGCAAGGCGTAGGACAACGCCACCGTGGCCCCGCCGCCCAGCCCGCCATTGAAGGCCTTGAGCGTACCTTCGATCCCCAGGCCACCGACCAGCCCGCCCACCAGCGCACCAATGATCAGGGCGATGACCACATGCACGCGGGACAGGCTCAGCACCAGCATGATGCCGACCGCGGCAATGACTGCATTCATTCTTTCCAGCCTCTTGAAACGATGAAAAAGCACTAGCGTCGGCGACAGATATGCCCTGGGGGCCTGGCCGAATGACGGTATGTAATGTGGAAGGCGCACACTCTGAAGGAGGCCTCCCCCATTGTCAAAGCGCAGCGGCCCATAGCGGTGCGGGGGTCGCGTCGATGACCGAAAAGGACGCAATTAAATTGAACGTTTGAATAAAGAAACCGGTGCAGAGGCCGATACAGTCGGCGTGTCTATCTCTAATGGTTCAAAGGATTTCGCCAATGTCGTTCAGACAGCTTTCCATCCAATGGAAGATCACCCTGCTGGCCGGACTTTGCCTTGCCAGCATCGTCACCCTGCTGGTCGGTCTTTCGCTGTATCGCATGGAGCATACGACGGAGCTGGTCAAGGCCAGCAGCATGCAGATGCTCACCGAAGCGGCCGAGGGCCGCATCGAGTCCCAGGGCGAAGTCCAGGCGCTGACCATCCGTCGGCAGTTCATGGATGCCTACCAGTACGGCGCCGGGTTTGCGCGCCAGGTGCTGTTCCTGCGTGAACAGGCAGAAAAGCGCTTCCTCGATGCCTTCGACCTGCGCGAGGACATGACCCGCCAGGTGCGCTCGGCACTGCAGGCCAACCCGGACCTGCTTGGCCTGTCGCTGGTGTTCGAACCCAACGCCCTCGACGGCAAGGACACGCTTTTCGCCAACCAGGATGCCCTGGGCAGCAACGAGACCGGGCGCTTCGCCCTGTACTGGTCGCAACCGACCGCAGGCCAGTTGACCTCCATGGCCCTGCCGGAAAAGGACATGGCCGACACCAGCATCGGACCGAGCGGCGAGCCGGCCAACACCTGGTCGGTATGCCCGCGTACCACGCGCAAGACCTGCATCACCGAGCCGTACTTCTACGAGATCGCCGGCCAGCAGGTACTGATGACCAGCATCGTGTTCCCGTTGATCGTCAACGACAAGGTCATCGCCACCCTGTCCATCGATATCAACCTGAACAGCCTGCAGGCCTTGAGCAAGGACGCCAGCGCCAGGCTCTATGGCGGACAGACGCGGACCGGCATCATCAGCCCGGCCGGCCTGCTTGCCGGCTACAGCCCGGACGCCAGCAAGCTGGCCAAGCGCTATGCGGACATCGACACGGCCAGCGGCGCCGAGCTGATGCGCCTGCTGGGTGATGGCACCGCGCTGCACAGCATCCAGCACGAAGGCCGCCTGAAGGTGCTTGCCTCGTTCGCTCCGACGCCCGGTGCCAAGCCTTGGGGCGTCCTGCTGGATGTACCGGAAAGCGCCCTGACCGGCCCGGCCGAAGCGCTCAAGCAGGAACTGGACCAGCGCAATACCAGCGGCGCCATGATCGAACTGGCCCTGGGCCTGCTGGCGGCGGTGGTCGGCCTGCTGCTGATCTGGCTGCTGGCCCGCGGCGTGACCCGGCCGATCCTCCACGTTGCCCACCGCCTGCGCGAGATCGCCAGCGGCGATGGCGACCTGACCAGCCGCCTGGCCTACGCCAAGCAGGACGAACTGGGCGAGCTGGCCGGCTGGTTCAATCGCTTCCTCGACAAACTGCAGCCGACCATCGCCGAAGTGAAAAGCTCGGTGCACGCAGCGCGGGATACTGCCGACAAGTCGTCGGCCATCGCCAGCCAGACCAGTGCCGGCATGGAGCAGCAATACCGCCAGGTCGACCAGGTCGCTACTGCGTCCCACGAGATGAGCGCTACCGCCCACGATGTCGCCCGCAGCGCGGCACAAGCGGCCCAGGCGGCGCGGGACGTGGACCAGGCGACCCGCCAGGGCCTGGCGGTGATCGACCAGACCACCAACAGCATCGGCACCCTGGCCGCCAACATGAGCACTGCCATGGGCCAGGTCGAAGGCCTGGCGGATAACAGCGAGAAAATCGGCTCGGTACTGGAAGTGATCCGCTCCATCGCCGAGCAGACCAACCTGCTGGCGCTCAACGCAGCCATCGAAGCGGCCCGTGCCGGTGAGGCCGGACGCGGCTTCGCGGTGGTTGCCGACGAGGTGCGCAACCTGGCCCAGCGCACCCAGGAATCGGTGGAAGAAACCCGTCATGTGATCGAGCAACTGCAGGCTGGCACCCGCGAGGTGGTGGGTGCCATGGACAGCAGCCATCGCCAGGCCCAGGGCAGCGTCGAACAGGTCGGCCAGGCGGTGACCGCGCTGCGCCAGATCGGCGAGGCGGTAGCGGTGATCACCGATATGAACCTGCAGATCGCCAGCGCCGCCGAGGAACAAAGTGCGGTCGCCGAAGAGATCAGCGGCAACGTAGCGACAATCCGCGATGTCACCGAATCCTTGTCGCACCAGGCGGAGGAATCGGCGCGGGTCAGCCAGGCGCTGAACAGCCTGGCCAACCAGCAGCAGGGCTTGATGGATCACTTCAAGGTGTAATCCGGCCCATCGGGCAGGGCCTCAGCGCCCTGCCCGCCTCGGCAGTTCGATATGCACCCGCAAGCCGCCCAGCGGACTTGCCTGCAGGTCCATCCGGCCACGCCAGGCCTCGACGATATCGCGCACGATGCCCAGCCCGAGCCCATGCCCGGCAACCTGTTCATCCAGGCGCGCGCCGCGCTCCAGCACACCCAGGCGCGCATCCTCGGGAATCCCCGGACCGTCGTCGTCGACCCACAGCAGGTAGCTCTCCAGCGTCTGGCGAATGCCCAGGCATACTTCGCCGTCGGCCCATTTGCAGGCGTTGTCCAGCAGGTTGCCGAGCAGTTCCAGAAGGTCCTCGCGGTCCCAGGGCAGCGACAGGCCATCCGGCACATCGTGACGGATCAGCAGGCCATCACCATGGATCATGCCCAGGGTCGAGAGCAGGCCCGGGAGTTCCACATCGCAATCGAAGTGCGCCCCGGGCAAGGCATCGCCAGCCAGGCGGGCACGGTTGAGTTCACGGCTGAGGCGCTGCTGGATCTGCTCCAGTTGCTCGCGCAACTGCGCGGCCAGCTCCGGGGCGTCCTTCAAACGCTCGCTGGATGCCAGGCTAAGCAGCACCGCCAGGGGCGTCTTGAGCGCATGGCCGAGATTGCCCAGCGCATTGCGCGAGCGGCGCAGGCTGTCCTCCGTGTGGGCCAGCAGGTGGTTGATCTGGGCAACCAGGGGTTCCAGCTCGCCAGGCACTTCGCTGTCCAACTGGGTGCGCTTGCCCTGTTGCAATTGGGCAATCTGCTCGCGGGAACGCTCCAGCGGACGCAACGATCGGGTGACGATCAGGCGTTGCAGCACCAGCACCAGCACCAACGCCAGCAGGCCGAGGCCCAGGCCGATCTGCTGCATGCGGCGAAAGCCATCGCGCATGGGCGTATAGTCCTGGGCGACGCTGATGGAAATGGCCTGGCCCTGGCGCCGGTAATCGGCGCGCAGCACCAGCAACTGCTGGCCTGCCGGGCCTAGTTCAAGACCGTCGTGCAGGCCGGCGGTGGCCGGCCTGGGCAACTCGGTGTCCCACAATGAGCGAGACCGCCAGGTCTGGCTGTCGAAGTCGATACGGAAGTAGTAGCCGGAAAACTGCCGGTTGTAGGCTGCGGAGATGCGCCGCTGATCCAGCTGCATGCCGCTGGGCCCCTGGACCAGGGCCATCAGCAGGTTTTCGCTTTCCTTGCGCAGGCCGCTTTCCAGATAGCGGTGCAGCCCCACCTCGAACAGCCACAGGCTGACCTGGGCCAGGGCCAGCCCGACCACCACCAATGTTCCCACCAGGCCGAGGCTGAGGCGCGACTGGATCGACCTCACTGCAATGCCCCGCCAAAGCGGTAGCCCTGGCCGCGATGGGTTTCGATCACGCTGCGGCCAAGCTTGCGGCGCAGGTGGTTGACATGGACTTCCAGCACATTCGAATCACGTTCGGTTTCACCGTTGTAGAGGTGCTCGGCGAGATGGCTCTTCGACAGGATCTGTTGCGGGTGCAACATGAAATAGCGCAGCAGGCGGAATTCCGCAGCGGTGAGTTGCACATCCTCGCCGCTGCGGCTGACGCACTGACGGCCTTCATCCAGATGCAGGCCGGCGGCCTCCAGGGTCGGCTGGTTGGCCAGGCCGCGAGCGCGGCGCAGCAGGGACTGGATGCGCAGTTGCAGTTCTTCAGGATGGAAAGGCTTGCTCAGGTAGTCGTCGGCGCCGGCCTTGAGTCCTTCGATCCGGTCGGCCCAGGAGCCCCGCGCGGTCAGGATCAGCACCGGCGTGACCAAACCACCGGCACGCCACTGGTGCAGCACTTCGAGCCCCGGGATACCGGGCAGGCCAAGGTCCAGCACGATCAGGTCGTAAGGTTCGCTGGCGCCCTGGTACACAGCGTCGCGGCCATCGGCCAGCCAGTCCACCGCATAGCCCAGGCGTTGCAGGCTGGCCGTCAGTTCATCGGCGAGCGAGACGTTGTCCTCGACCAATAGCAGGCGCATCAATCATCTTCCTCATCTTTGAGCAGGGTGCCGCTGGCGGCATCGAGCTTGATTTCGCGTACGACACCTTCACCGGTCAGCAACTCGACTTCGTAGACATAGACATCGTCATCCTCTTCCAGCTCCGCCTCCAGCAGGCGCGCCCCGGGATAGCGTCCCAGGGCGGCTTGCAGCAGTTGTTCAAGCGGCAGGATGACCCCGTCGCGACGCAGGGCCAGGGCTTCGTCCTGGTCAAGGTCGCGGGCCAAGGCCAGGGAGCATACCGCCAACAGTGCCAGCAGGGGCCAGCGGATGCCCAGGGCAAGACGTGTCATCAGCTGTCTCGTTCGTTCTTCAGCACTTCACCGGTCTTGGCATCCAGGTCCACATCCCACTCGACGTTCTGCGCGTCCCGCAGTTCGACCTTATAGATGTAGCGGCCGTACTCTTCTTCCAGTTCGCTGTCGGTGACGGTCGAACCAGCGTGCTGCTCAAGGGCCTTCTGTTTCAGGACATCGAGCGACTGGATCTGCTGGCTCTGCACCAGCTTCACTACCTGGTCGGGTTGCACGTCCTTGGCCAGGGCGACATTGGCACCCATGGCAAGGGTAGCGGCGGCGAACAGGGCAGTGAAAGTTTTCATCATGTTTCTCCATCGTTATCAATCGGGTACGGTGGAAAGTCTAACCAGCCGAACTTAATTGAAGCTGAAAATAGCTGGCGACATGATAGCGCGGTACGCTGCGGCTTATACTCGCCAGTCAACCCGTAGCGAGCCGATCCAATGACCGCCATCCATACACCCTTTCCTGCGCTGACCTTCAAGGCTGGCAAACGCGCATTGGCGCGCATACGCGAAAACGGGCTGAGCGCGGCAGATGTCGGCGTGCTACCGGGTGCCGCAGGTGGCCCCAAGGCGCTGGGTATCCAGGGGCTGGACCTGGCCTTGTTCGGTGAATGGCTGCCCCGGGCGCCACGGGAGCGGGCGCTGATAGGCGCCTCGATTGGCTCCTGGCGCTTCGCCAGTGCCTGCCTGCCAGATCCGGCCACAGCGATCCGCCGCCTGGGCGAGCTGTACACGGCGCAAGACTTCGCAAAAGGGGTGACCCAGGCCGAAGTCAGCCGCAGTTGCCAGCGCATGCTCGATGATCTGCTTGAAGGCCGCGATGCCAGAGTCCTGGATAATCCGCTGTATCGCTTGAACATCATGGTAGTGAAGAGCCATGGCCTGCTTGCCGAGGATCACCGCGCGCGCCTGGGGCTGGGGCTGTCCTCGGTGATTGCCGATAACCTCATCGGTCGGCCACGCCTGGCCAGGCACTTCGAACGCATCATTCTGCACGACGTCCGCAGCGCACCGCCGCTTGGAGCCCTCACGGACTTCCCGTCGCGCTGCCTGCCATTGGCGACCGACAACCTGCGCCATGCCTTGCTGGCGTCCGGCTCGATCCCGATGGTCATGGAAGGCGTGCGCGACATCCCGGGAGCAGGCTCCGGCACCTATCGCGATGGCGGTCTGCTCGACTATCACCTCGACCTGCCCTATAGCGGTGGCGACATCGTGCTCTACCCGCATTTCACCGACAAGGTGATTCCCGGCTGGTTCGACAAGGCCCTGCCCTGGCGGCGCGGCGATACAGAAAGGCTGAAGAACGTGGTACTGCTGGCACCGTCGCCCCAGTATCTGGCCCGGCTGCCCTATGGCAAGTTGCCCGATCGAAGCGACTTCAAGCGCTTCATGGGCGATGCTGCCAGCCGCCAGCGTTACTGGCGTACCGCAATGACCGAAAGCCAGCGCCTGGGCGACAGTTTCCTGGAGCTGGTCGAGCGAGGGCTGGGCGACCATCTGCAACCCTTGTCGTGACCTTGCTGGTAAACTGCGCGACAGCATTGGCTTTCAGAGTTGGATATTTTGGAAATCTTCAAAGAATTTACCTTCGAATCGGCGCACCGGCTGCCGAACGTTCCCGCCGGCCACAAGTGCGGTCGCCTGCATGGCCACTCGTTCAAGGTCGCCCTGCACCTGACCGGGCCACTCGATCCTCATACCGGCTGGATCCGCGACTTCTCCGAGATCAAGGCGATCTTCAAGCCGCTCTACGAACAACTGGACCACAACTATCTCAATGATATTCCCGGTCTGGAAAACCCGACCAGCGAAGTGATCGCCAAATGGATCTGGGACCAGGTCAAGCCGCTGCTGCCAGAGTTGAGCAAAGTACGGATTCATGAGACATGCACCAGCGGATGCGAATACACCGGCGACTGATGGTTTAGCGTTTCACCAGAAAGGGCTTGCTCTGGTTACCAGGCAAGCCCTTTTTCGTAGCTGTATTCTCGTGATCCAGAAAGACAAAACCCCTACCTGCATAAA